>DATMBI010000195.1:0-3498 GCA_035559375.1 Gemmatimonadaceae bacterium
GCCCAATCGCCAGGATACAGCACGCGCGCACGGCGAGCCGTTAGGGTCGGACGAGGTGCGACTGGCCAAGCAGCAGCTGGGCTGGCCCTACCTGGAGCCTTTCACTGTTCCAGCCGAGGTGCTGGAGCAGTGGCGACGTGCCCAGGAGCGGGGTGCCACCGCCCACGAACAGTGGCGCCGCGCCATCATCGCTTACAGTAGAGCCTATCCCGAAGATGCCAAAGAGCTGGCGCGGCGCCTGAGGGGTGACCTTCCTGTAGGGTGGAAGCGAACGCTGCCGAGCTTCGATCGCGATAACGGCAGCATGGCCACACGTGCAGCGTCCGGAATCGTGCTCAATGCTATCGCTGCCAGTGTCCCGGAGCTTGTCGGAGGTTCGGCAGACCTATCGGGCTCGAACAACACGATCATAAAGAACGCGCCCGCCTTCGCGCCCACTGACCATGCCGGGCGCAATTTCCACTTCGGCGTTCGCGAACACGCCATGGCTGGCATCATGAACGGAATGGCCCTGCACGGAGGTGTCATTCCGTACGGTGGCACCTTCCTCGTTTTTTCCGACTACATGCGGCCCGCGATTCGACTGGCGGCCCTCATGGAGCAACACGTCGTATACGTATTCACGCACGATTCCATCGGCCTGGGCGAGGACGGACCGACACACCAACCGATCGAGCACCTCTCCGCGCTGAGGGCTATTCCTAACCTTCTTGTCATTAGGCCCGCCGATTCGGCCGAGGTAGTGGAGGCATGGAAGGTGGCCATCGAACATCGTGGCGGCCCTGTAGCGCTCGTTCTGACGCGTCAGAAAGTGCCGTTTCTCGAGCGCGACGCGGCTCATCCCGCCGCAGGCCTGGCACGCGGTGCTTACGTGCTTCGCGAGGGAACGCGGGAGGAGCTGGACGCAGTCCTGCTCGCCTCAGGCTCCGAAGTGGCAGTCGCTCTGGCGGCTCAGAAGCTTGTCCACGATGCCGGGCTGTCGGTCCGCGTCGTAAGCATGCCCAGCCACGAACTGTTCGCCCGCCAGCCACAAGACTATCGGATGGCTGTCTTGCCACCGGCCGTGCCTCGCGTAGCGGTGGAGGCGGCCCATCCCATGTCGTGGTATCGCTGGGTTGGCGAGACAGGCAGGATAGTAGGGATAGAACGCTTCGGCGCCTCAGCACCCTACCAGCGCCTCTTTCGGGAGTACGGCATCACGGCCGAGAATGTGGCCGACGCGGTGAGGGGCGTCGCAGCCGCGAGGCGGCGACCCTATTCCACCTAACGGACTACACTCCTGCATAGCGCGCCAAACGGTTCAGCGTTTCCTTTACTTCTTCGAGGCGCGCGTCGGGGTGGATCAGACACAGCCGCAGCACGCTGCGCCCTCTCACCTGAGTCGACGTAACGGCTGCGTAGCCGTCCGCCATCAGACCCTCTACAGCACGTTGGACCATAGCGTCGCTCGCCGCCACCTCGCAGCTAGATCTGGGCGCGAAGGTTACCACTGCCAACTGCGCCGGCGTCACCAACTCCCACCTCGGGTCGTTTCGTATTGCCTCTTCTGCAGCCTCGGCCAATGCGATTCCACCCTCTATGGCCTCGCGAAATGCAGCTTGTCCGAACACCTGCAGCGATAGCCAGAGCTTGAGTGCACGGAAATAACGTGTCAGTTGGATCCCGTACTCGAAGAAAGCCAACTCTTCCTGCGCAATGCGCCCCACGTCCTCGAGATATGCAGCCTGATCCTCGGGACGCACTGCGTAGGTGGCAGCTAGGTGCCTGCGATCGCGGACCAACACGCACCCTATTTCGAACGGCTGAAACAGCCACTTGTGCGGATCGAGCGCGACGGAATCCGCCTTGTCGATACCTTCGAGTAGCGAGCGACCGCGCTCCGTGAGAACGGCTGCGGCCCCGTAGGCACCGTCCACGTGCAGCCACAGGTCCTCGGCATGTGCGTAGCTCGCTAGCTCCCCCAGTGGATCCACTGCCCCCGTGTTGGTGGTCCCAGCGTTGGCAACGACACAGAACGGGCGCCGGCCCTTCCGGCGATCGCTAGCCACAGCGTTGGCCAGAACCTCGGGATCGAGTCGCTGGTTCTCGTCAGACGGCAAGACACGCAACTGGTCCAGCGAGAAGCCCAGCACTCGCAGGCCCTTGGGGAGCGAACTGTGCGTTTGGTCGCTGAAGTAGATCGTCGCAGCAGGGTCGTGCCCGCCGAGCTTGACGAAGCGCGCCGCGCCTAGCGCAGTTAGGTTGGCCATCGAGCCGCCGCTCACGAACAGGCCCCCCGCGCCTTCGGGCAGCCCACATGCGCGCGCCAGCCACTCTACCAGCTCGAGTTCCACCGCACTCGGCCCGGACGCGGCTAGCCAATGCCCCGCGAACACGTTGAAGCCCGAAGCCAGCGCATCGGCCATGGCACCGACGAAGTTGCCAGGGCCAGGAACGAACGCGTAAAAACGCGGGTGGTCTACTTTGGTGATGGAACCCAGGATATCGCGCACCACACGTTGCAGAGCCTCCTCGGGCGGGCGGCCGTGTTCTGGTATCTCTCCCAGTACTGCTTCCAGCTCGGACCGTGACCGTTGTACCGTGACTGGTTGGGAACGCAGAGTCTCGATGTGCTCTATTATGCTGTCGACTACGCGATATCCCAGCTCGCGCATAGCGGCTGGCGAAAGCTGCAATGGAGATCGGGGCATCTACGCTTCTTTTGGGGAGTTGTCTGTTCCTGGACTGGCTCCTGGACGCCGTCCAATCGCCGAGCGGCGCGCGGACGGAGTATATGCGCTAAAACCGTCGGCGGCAGTCGGCTCTTTTTCGTTCCGCCACCTTGCCCGTGATCGCGCCACGCTTCACCCTTCACACATGAGGCTGGCGGCCAAGCTGCTGTGCGTTGCGTTTCTGGCCCCGTCTGTAACCGAGGCGCAGGTGGTGCGCGGCGCAGCCACCGAACGTAGTAGCGGCCAGCCTCTTGCCGGGGTCCTGGTCTCGCTAGAAGGGGCCGACGGATCGGGAACGGCATATGGGAACGTACTCACGAGCAAGCGCGGCGAGTACAGGATATTGGCGCCTGCCCCCGGACGTTACAGGATCACGGCGAAGCGTATCGGCGTGCAGCGCTTCGTATCGCAAGCGTTCGATCTGGGTGGTGGCGAAACCAGGAACGTGGATATCGTGCTCGATGCCGTGGTGTACAGGCTTCCCACAGTCACCGTGGAGAGCGAGCCGCTCTGCGTACTGTCCGAGCGCGCGCGCGGTCGCGTGCTGGCCTTGTGGGACGAGGTCAGGACGGCACTCACGGCCACCCAGATCTCGCTTCGCGACCGACTCTTCAGGGGTAATCTCACCCGTTATGTGAGAGAACTCGATCCGCGGAACCTGCGCGTGTTGAGCGAGACGCGGTCTCAGACGCAGGGCATAATGCACCGTCCTTTCGTGGCGGTACATCCTGAGACGCTCTCCGCCCGTGGCTACTGGCAGCGTCTCGACGACGGCTCGCTGCTTTTC
>DATMBI010000196.1:0-2818 GCA_035559375.1 Gemmatimonadaceae bacterium
TCCACGGGAATTCCGGTGCGTCCCGAGAAATCCTGCACCAGCGAACGCAAGGCTGCAGCCAGCCCCAGTTCGTCGAGAACACCGGGTCGCAACCTCTCGGTCACGCTACGAATCCCTTGCAGACCCTGATCGAGCAGGCTCATTGCGCGGTCTAGATCGCGCGCCGCTGACGCATCGGCGCGCTCGCGCACCAGCCCCAAGTGCAGCTTGAGGGCACTGAACACTTGCGCTGTTTCGTCGTGCAGCTCTCGCGACAGCCGCCGGCGCTCCTCCTCGTGCTGCTGCACCATTCTGGACGACAGGCGAGCCAGCTCCTCGCTGCGTTGCTGAAGCTTGCGGTTCAGCTCGGCGGAATCCAGAGCGGCTCCTAGTTGTGAGCCGAGTGCGACGAGGAAGGATCGGTCCAGGGCGGCAAATGGGTCGTGTGCATCGCCAGTGAGCACCAGCGCATGTGGCGCAAGCTCCGAGCGGATCGGCAGTACGGCGACGAACGCGCGCTGCTGGCCGTCCGGCGTTTCCCAGTCGTGCAGGATCTCTGGCCGCTCTGTTTCCATGGCTCGTTGCACTCGCTCTGTCATACCGCCGCCCAGAGCTCGCTCCACCCAGGTGGCGCACTCACCTACCCCTGCTACGAAGACCGGCCCGCTGGTGCTGTTTCGGTACATCGCAGCTCCGCGGGCTGCGGGCAGGGCAGCCGCGCGCTTCAACAACTCCTCCACCAGGTTGCCGGCGTTGCTGCGCGTACTGGATGCCAACTCCGTCAGAGAACGAAAGCCGCCGTCCAAGTCGTCCAGAACCAAAGTCGTGATCCCAGCGGCTACGGCCAGGATGAAAAGCGTATCGAGGTAGTACCCCCACGGGACCCACGCGCCGCGTGCGCGCAGAAACGGGTAGTCGAGGTGGTGTACCGCCCACAACAACAGCGACACAGCCAGGAAAAGTGCACCCTGCGAACGCACCCGCTTCCAATGGGCCAAGAAAACCAAGCCCGTGCCGGCGGTAACCGCAGCCAGAAACACCACTGCTGGAAGGGCCGCCAGTATGAATCGGTCCAACAAGACGACAGCCGCGTAGGACCACGCTACAGGAAAGGCCAGGGCGAGCAAGTAGACAGGCCGGAAGCGCGGCTGCCGGAGGAACACGAGGGCAGCCCAGAGCAGTGCGAGTGCAGTCCAACCAGTCGCAACCTGATGGGCGTAGAGCCAGTACACTTGCCCGCTCACGAGGAACGTGGCGATAGCGAGCAGTCTCAGCACGTACAGAAGCCACGTTCCAGCCAGCCATCCGAAGAACGGTTTCCGGTAGCGCCGAAAGAGCGACAGTGTGTAGAGAGCTAGGCCGAGCGTGACTGCTCCCTGCAGGACGGCAGCCTCGAGCTCGGCATTCTCGACTACGGGCGATGCAACGGCTTGCATAGCTGCTGAAGAATAGACCAGCAGGGCTAGTTACGCAGGCCAGCGCGTTAGTGGGCCCAAAGAAAAAGAGCCGCCCCGACCGGAGGGCGGCTCGAACTTCGGTGTGATGCGGCTTAGCGCAGCAAACCGGAGAGTATGACCCCGAGTGCAATGCAGCCGATGGCCAATAGTACAGCCTGTACAGTCGATAGCTGTACCTCGCGCCGCCACCAGGGCACTGACCGCGGTGCCGGCAGTTCCGCTATCGACGACATGATACGGTCGGCGACGTAGGGCGGGGTCACCACTCTCCTACGCACCGCTACTTCTTGCTCCATTCGGCGCCAAAACTCCACGGTTCGAGCCGTGCGGCCGTTCACCACCGGCGGTTCCGGCAGCTCGCCATCCAACCAACCGTGCACGAGTTCCGCTGCAACTGCAGGTGCCAGCGGCACCTCGCGATCGGGCGCTGGCGGCTTATTCGCCGGTTCGGGCCCGCGTCTGGGCGTGCCGGTTTCGTCGCGATCGAAAGCGTTGTCGAGCATCAGGCGTATTTCTCCTCCAAGAGAGCCTGGAGCGCTTCGCGTGCGCGATGTACGCGCATCTTGAGAGCCCCCACCGTTGTGCCTAGCAGTTCCGCCATTTCCTCGTAAGACCGACCCTCGACGTGTTTCATTATGAACGCTTCCCGTAAAGAGGCCGGAAGGCTCTGCAGCGCCCGATCCAGGTCGCTACGCAGTTCGCTGCGATCGAGTTCTTCTTCCGGGTTGGGATGCTTCGTGGGTTGGTCGTCCTCCTCATAACTGAGGTGAGTACGGCGGATGTTCTTGAGCCAGTCCTTGCAGCCGTTGGCCACGATGCGGAAAACCCAAGCATCGAAACGCCCCCGGACTTCGGCGAGATGCTGATACGCCTTGATAAACGAAACCTGAAGGATGTCCTCGGCGACGTCCGGACTCCCGGTCATGCCTAGGGCGTGCCGGTAAAGCGCATCCTGGTAGCGCCGTACCAGCACTGCGAAGGCCTCGCGCTGTCCGGCGAGAACCCGCGCGATTATCTCTTGGTCTGCCTCCGCGTGATCCGTCTGTACAACACGCGCCGTCGATTTCACGGAGCTAGCATAACGCGTTTGCTTCCGCCTCGACAGCCCCACTCGGGTCGGCATTGCCAGAACGAGCTCGGTCACACTGACGGGACGATCGATGGTCGGCGGGCGTAACGTAGGTCACCAACTCACCCCCTCCGATCCCCGCGGAGCGGGGTTAGCTGCTCGAAGGCGGACCAACCGAATTTCCGGATGAGGTCACCGTGTTCGTTCAACCGCGGGGGCGGATATCTGACTCCTGTGCCCCACGGCGGTGCAACGCCGAGAAGGCGCGACGACGGCACTCTCTTTAGCGCAGCACGCACGCTGCGTACCACAC
>DATMBI010000197.1:0-3466 GCA_035559375.1 Gemmatimonadaceae bacterium
TCCGGTCGTGCAGATCGCGTAGCGGCCCATGAGGATCGAGTGGCAGGGCGACGGTGTCGGTTTGGATGAAGCGCACCGGCTTCCCCAACCTGAGCGACATCGGTGCAGTGGCGCTAGCTATCGGACCGAGTACAGCCCGCAGGGTTTCGACCGTTACGTGCGGCGCGATCGGTCCGGCACCGGATGAACCGATCAGCGTTATGTGCGGCGGGGCGAAGCTCGCCAGCTTGCGATCGTAGCGGAGCTGAACCTCCCTGATCGCCTCGGCCACCGTGCCGCGCAGCATGACCAGGACGAAGATCCCAGCTGCGCTATGCCACTCGTCGAAGCCGTATTGTCGCTCCATCACCCAAATGTGGAGTCCATGCGCTCAGGCGCGGCCAGGGCCCGCCAGAAAGACAGCACCCGCCCCGTAACGGTAGCCAAAGATGGCCGTGCCGATGGCGCACCGCTATCCCCGCAACAAGGGCATCACCTCCGCGGCAAATCGCTCCATTTCCTCGAGCTGCGGGCTGAACTGCAGAAGGAGAAGGTCGACACCAGCCTCTTCGAATTGCTGGATCTGCTCGGCTATGCGCCATGGCGTGCCTATCAGTCCGGTCTTGAGCCCCCGGTTGGACACAGAGTAGTCCTCCAGGCTCACTCGTTGCTCCAGTTGCGTGTTGGCCAACCAGTCGCGGTAATTGGCATAGCCCGCAGCACTCTGCCTGACGTCGGTGATCCGTTGCAGTTCCTGCAGCGCCAGAGCCTCGGTTTCGCGGCAGACGACGAAGCCTGCGACACCGAAACGCAGCGGCGGCAGACCCAACGCTTCGCGCCGGGCACTCATTTCGGCCACTTTGGCCGCGATTCGCTGCGGAGGATCGCCATGCATGAGGTAGGCATCACAGGTCGCAGCGATGAGTTCCTTGGCAGCCGGCGACTCCCCGCCGGCGTACACTATCGGCCTGGGACGCTGCAACGGTTTGGGTTCGACGATCGCTTCGCGCACGCTATAGTAACGCCCACTGAAACTGAAGCAGGGCTCGGTCCACAGACCGTTCACTACAGCTAACCACTCGGCCGTGCGAGCGTAGCGCTGGTCGTGCTCGTCGAACGGGACACCGTATCGGTGCGCTTCGTCCTTCCACCATGCCGAAACCACGTTGAGCGAGAGCCGTCCTCCGCTTATCCGATCGATGTTGGCGGCTTGCTTGGCCAAGAGCGACGGCACGTGGAATGCAGGCCGTACAGCGACCATCAGCTCCAGCCTCTGCGTGACCGCCGCCAGGGCTGCCGCCGTGCTCCACGCATCCAGCGCTGGCGCGGAGATGCCCTTGATGTCGTTGAGATTCAATTCGGCGATGAGGGTGACATCGTACCCCAGCTCTTCGCTGCGCCGCGCCAACCGGCTCACGTACTCCCACGAAGCTTCCATTCCTTCGTCGGGCACGTTGCGCAACCAACCGCCGAACACCGGAAGCCAGTAGCCTATCCGCATGATCAGGCAGCCTCGGCCTCCAGGTAGTCCGCGAGCCGCGCGAACGGATCGAAACCGACCACACGGGTCGCATCGGCCACGAAATTCGAAAGAGCGTTGATGTCGTAGTAGTAGAGCTGCCCATCGCGCGCGTCCACGAAGTATTCGACACCACCTACTTCTATCCCTGCCGTAGCCATGATCCGCTCCACGTCTTCCACCTGCTCGGCCGGAGGCCGGTAACCCTCGACACGCAATCCGTTGCGCGGCGCATCGACAGGACATGCCTGCCTAACTAGTTCCTCCCCGCTGACCGTCTGGCAGACATCGGCAGGGCAGAGATTGAACGACTCTCCGTCCGAGTAGATCCTGATCGCGTAGAGAAAACGGCCGCCGAGTACTTCGACGCGCACGATGGCGCCGCCCTCCTGCGGGATGTACTCCTGCACCAGCGCGGTACCGTCCAACCCCGTGTCGAGCTGCCCCGACGAAGCCGCTTCCTGCAACTCCACCCGGGTGCGAAAGAGCCGCACTCCCGCTCCGCTCCCGCCGATATTCGGCTTTACCACGACGGGAAAGCGCAAGCCTTCCGCGGCTTCGGCAGCTGCCCTAGCGCTGTTGATGACGCGCGCCTTGGGGTAGGGAAGCCCCAACCGCTGCAAGAGCGTCAGCTGATACGCCTTGGAAATCTCGGCCAGGAAAGCGCGCCGGCCATTGACCACACGCACCCCTCTGTCCTCGAGGTAGGCTAGGTACTGTAGAGTGTAGAAAATCGCATGGCCGTTACCGCGTAGCCACGCCGACGGGCTCATGCGATTGAGGACCAGAGCATAGCGAGGCGAGATCGCCGGATCGAAGCGGTGCACGCTAGCGTGCTCGCGAACGTAAGGAACGCCCCGCCGGTCCAGCTCTTCGAAAAGCGGCTTGAACCAGTCGGGATGTTCGTAGAAAACGGCTAGCGGTCTGTCTTCAGTGATAGGCATAGTGGGCACCTCGACAACGGATCCATGGCTGCAAAAACGAACCGGCCGCGACCTCTGGCGTCGGGTCGCGGCCGGTTGGTGTAGCTACAGCGGGTCAGTTCCCGCCTAGCGAAGAGCTCAAGTTGCGCACCATCCTGCCGCTCCCCTGTAGCACATGCACATGCAACAGGGGCAGGCCTCACAGCGGCAAATGGCGCGGAGATTCATACGATACGCAAGCTAGAACCCGTACTCGCGAGCTGTCAACGCCCGAGCTACACCTATCACGGCCAGCGGGCAAGCATCTGGCGCAGTTCGTCGCGATGACGTGTTTCGTCGGCTATCACATTGTCGAAATCGGCTGCCAGGCCGTACTCCCCGGCCGCTTCCGCTTGATCGCGGCGCTTCACGTAGCGGGCAATGGTCTCTATCTCGGCGTCCAGCGCCGCCTGGAGCATCGCCTTCGGATCGGTCACCACCTTGACGGGCGCAGGTTCCGCCGCAGGGGTACCGCCTAACGCCGCGATCTTGTCCGCCAGCAGTTCGGCATGACCCAACTCGTCGGGAATCTCCGAAGCGAAAAACGTACGTAGTTCCTGGCGCCAAGGCCCTTGGACCATACTCGCATACAGGCGATACATGATGATCGCCTGGAACTCGCCCCTCAGATCTTCGTTCAGCCCCGCGATGAGTTCCTCGACCTTGCTGCTCATACGCACCTCCATCAGCGATCTAGCAACGACGCGAAAGCCAGTGTCGAAAAAAAGCCGTAAAACGCCACCAGCATCACCAGCCCGACCCTAGGCCAGAGGCCAGGACGCACATGCTCCGGCAGCAGCCTGGTGTTTACGTAGAGCAGATGCACACCAGCGATCACGAAAACCACCCCCGCGATATTTGCCGCCAACTGCAGGAGGAAGATCGGCTGCGCTAGCCGCAGCGCGATGATTCCCCAGATTACCACGCCCGCCAACACGGCGTAGTACACGAGCCGCACGTCACCACCGCGCCAGTAACGCACTCTTCGGCTCCCGGTCCAGAGGAT
>DATMBI010000198.1:0-3553 GCA_035559375.1 Gemmatimonadaceae bacterium
GGCCTCACTAGAACTGGGCGAGGCCGGCGCGCTAGCCGTCAGCGACCCCTGACGTAATTGCCGGCCGGGTTGATGTAGTCGCCGGCAGGATTGATGTAGTCACCAGCTGGGTTGATATAGTCTTTGTTCGGGCAGGCAGCGTAGGGGACCTTACCGTCCTGGCAGGCCAGGGAGACGGGAGCGGTCGGCGAGGCGCAGGCACCCAGGACAGCGGCAGTGGTTGCGAATACGGCTAGCTTGAGCGTGCGGCGCATGGACTTTTCTCCGTGCTAAGGGTGAGAGCAAAGAAGGCGCTATAGTTTGCATCACCAGGAGGTGCCGCACCGTTACTCTATGTACGCAAACGATACATGGTGTAACCCAAGGTGCTCGGGAGCCGACCGGTGATCGTCGTAGCCGCGCTTATCTGGGATCCTGTTGCTCGGGCCCGCCTCACGGAGGCGCTTCGGCCCGACGGGTTGTTGCGCTGGTGCTCGCAGGGTAGCGAACTGACGGCCCTCGTAGACGCCGGCCTTGCGAGCCTCGTCGTCTTGGACCGGCGCGACCGCGACGGCACGAGCACTCTGCCGTTGGTGCGCCGAATCCGCCGAGACTACCCGTCAGTGCCGGTGGTGCTGTATGCGAAGGTGAGTGCCGAATCCTCGCGGGACGTCCTGGAGTTCGCCCGAGCGGGGATCGATCAGCTCATCTTGCAAGGCGTGGACGACCTGCGTGTCCTGCTCCGCAACGCCATGGAGCTAGCGCTCGACAGGGCATCGGCGAAAGCGCTCCTGCCGGAGCTGGCGCCGTACGTCCCGGCCAGCGTGATGCCGTTCGTCGAGTACTGCCTCGAGCATGCGCGGCGCAACCTGACGGTGGAGGAGGTGGCCTACGCACTCGGCGTTAGGCGAAAGACGCTAGCCGACCGCATGAGTGCCGCTCGATTCCCGGCGCCGAGTACAGTTATCGGCTGGTGCCGACTGTTGGTGGCGGCCCGACTGCTCGAGGATCCAGGGAGAAGTGTGGAACAGGTGGCCCTCCAGCTCGACTTCGCATCAGGCACGGCGTTGCGGAACATGATGAAGCGCTATACCGGGCTCAGGTCCGGCGAGGTTAGAGAGAACGGCGGAGTGCGCTGCGTCCTACATGCCTTCAAGCGAGCGCTCGTAGCAGCTGGTGCGGGCCGGGTGCTGTGAGAATGGAACCGATTCAGCGCACTCTCTTGCCACCCTTTATTACGATGGTGACGTCGCGCATCACTGTCATGTCGCTGAGTGGATCGCCCCTCACGACGACGATGTCCGCGTAGCGTCCAGGAGCGAGCGTTCCTAGGCGATCCTCGGCTCGCAGTGCCCGGGCTGGCCAGAGGGTGGCTGCCTGTAGGATTTCCATCGCTGGAACGCCTAACTCGCGCCACTTGACCATTTCTCGCCAGGTGGCGTCGTTATGAAAGTTGGCCGGGATTCCGGCATCTGTGCCGATGAGGAGGCGCACGCCACTTTCGCGAAGCTGGGCGAACTTGGCCGGGAGCAGCGGGATGCGAGATGGGAATAGGGCGTAGTAAGGGAGGGAGGGGATGGCATCCAACGATCGCCGAATCTCGTCGGCCATGGCAGCTGGCATTCCATCCTTCCACTTCGGGTCGTCGAGACGTTCCGGGAAGTACTGCCCGGTGCCGTAAAGTGTATACAGCGGAGAAATCGTCGGCGTCCAGTACAGCGAAGCGTTACGCTCGCGCAGCGCCTGGAGAACGTCGTCAGGATAGCCAGGAGCGGTCCCCAGCCCCGTGTGTTCGAAGCAGTCCACACCGTACTGGAGGCCGCGTCGGATCTCCTCCATTCGGTGAGCGTGGGCAACCACTGCGCGGCCCGCTCTGTGCGCAGTCTCCACTACGGCCGCGACCTCTGCTTCCGTCATCTGGTCCTGGTCGATCAGCTTTATGACATCCACGCCGGCGTCCACGAGTTGCTGAACTTTGCGGCGCGCATCGTCTGGCCCGTCGACACCCCAACGGAAGGAGCGCTCGTAATCTTCGTAGGGGGCATGCTGAATAAACGGGCCGGAGACGAAAAGACGTGGGCCGGGTATCTCGCCGCGTTCGATCCTCTTTTTCACAGCGAGTATTGCGTCTAACGGCGCTCCGAGATCGCGAGCAGTCGTGACTCCGGCCATCAAGAGTTGCCGAGCCGCTATGGGCATGACGAAGTCGGCAAGGCGGTCGCCGTAAAGCTCGTGCCACCGACGGTAGTCCCCGTGCCCCAGAAGTTGCAAGTGTACATGCATATCCACGAGACCGGGGAGCACTGTCATCCCTTCGGTGTCCACGATCGGTACACCTCGCGGGATGGCGAGCGCATGTTCAGGCCCGACCGCAGCTATCTTTTCGCCGCTCACCAGGATCACGCCGTTCTCGATGGGAGGTCCGCCGTAACCGTCGAGAATTCGTCCCCCCCGCAGGGCGAGGGTGATCTGAGGGTGCGCAGCCGTCGGTATGCCGAGGCAAAGCGAGAGCGCAATACGCGTTAGGCGCATCATGGCGGTTCTCGTGAGGGTTTACTCGTCGGTGGTGCTGGAGGCAGGATGTACGGCATTCTGCTCCCAGCGCAAGGTCGGGCCCGTGGGTCGTCCTCTTGAGATACTGCGGTACGCACCGCTATTTCAAGCGTCGCTCATTTCACTCGGAGATCCTAGCGATGCGCCTGAGACTCCTCGTGCTGCTCCTCCTCCCGGGGGTTTTGGAAGGCCAGGGGAAGCGCCCGTTCACGCCAGCAGATTGGTATCGCGTGGTCACAGTAAGCGACCCTGCCGTGTCGCCGGACGGTCGGCTGGTAGCATTCACGGTCACCACGGTAAAAGAAGCAGAAAACCGTCGACATCAAGAAGTGTGGGTGGTCCCTGTGTCAGGTGGACCACCTCAGCGCTATAGCTCGGCGAGCCACGAGAGTTCCAACCCGCGCTGGTCGCCTGATGGACGTTGGCTGTTGTTTACGTCGAGCCGACCGGGCGCGAGAGGGAGAACCTGGGGTCTTCGTATGGACAGACCCGCAGGTGAAGCTGTCGAGATAGACAGCTTCCCTACTGGTTCCTTACCGCGAGACAAGCGCTTCGTAGTGCTGTCAGAGCCTCTACCGCTGGACAGCACTAGGGGAAGCGACCCCTATGCCGGAATGCAGCCGATGGCTCGTCCGCCCTTCGGGGCCATCACCAAGCCTCTCGATCCTAAGCGGTTCGACGGGCGTCACATCGTAGACATGCGGTACAAGGCCAACGGGCAGGGGTTCATTCCGGGCCCACGGGAGCGGCCGCGCCCGCGACCGCTGCAGCTTTGGGTGCATCCTCTGGATGGCGGAGAGCGCCGCCTCGTGGACACTACTGCGTATTCGCGGCGCTCCCCGTCGGTATCTCCCGACGGGCGGTGGATCGCCTTTCTCGCCGACACGGGGTTGCGGCCGGACTCGGTGGTGCAGGCTTTGCAGGACTCTTTGGCTCGGCTTCTCTACGATGCCAAGCGAGACGAGGCTCCTCGGAACGACGCTGACATCTTTCTAGTACCTGTGGAAGGTGGACGACCGCG
>DATMBI010000199.1:0-14506 GCA_035559375.1 Gemmatimonadaceae bacterium
GCCGGCTGCGTTCGCCTGGGCTTTTGGCAGCTCTCGAGGTTGGCGGAGCGGCGGGCTCGCAATGCCGAGGTCGCGGAGCGCCTCGCGGGGAAGGCGCGACCACTTGCCGACATCGTGCTCCTAGGAGGGCCGCGCTTTACGAGGGTAAAGGTTGCGGGGCGTTACGACTTCGAGCGTGAGTTCGCGATTGCCCTACGACCGCGCTCGGGCTCGCCCGGCGTCAACATCGTCACTCCGCTGCTGATCGGTGGTGGCGATAGCGCTGTTCTGGTCAACCGAGGTTGGGTCTACGCAGCCGACGGGATCCATGCCGAGGTGGGTCGGTGGCGCGAGAACGAATGGGCGGAAGTGGACGGGTACGTCGAACCGATAGGGACCGATTCTGGACCGGTAAGCCTTCCTGGTACGTCCAGGGTGGTCAGGCGCTTGAATCTGGATTCGCTGCGTTTGCGATTTCCATATGCGATCTACGGCATTCTGGTGGTGCAACAGCGTGACTCAGGGGTAGCCAGAGCGGCGGAGCGCGGCATCCCGGTCCGGGTTGGCCCTCCCAAGCTGGACGACGGTCCACACCTAGCGTATGCAGTGCAATGGTTCGCCTTTGCGGTAGTGGGCGTGGTGGGGGCCGGAATAGTATTGTTGCGCGATCGGAGCAAACGGCCGGCGGGCTGATCGACTACCTTTCAGGACGGCGTGGTCGGGGCGCGGACACCTCTAGACAGCGAGGGTGATTTACATGGCCGACGGTAAAGAGGGAGTTGCCAGCGCTGGTGAGGCGCGTGATGTCGCCGAGGCTGCACGGGAGACGGAGTGGCAGCATCCCAGCTTCGTGAGAGAGCTGTTTCTAGGTCGCTTTCGACTTTCACTGATTCACCCCCATCCTGAACAGCACGATCCGGAGGAGGCCGAGAGAGCGCGCGACTTCATGGAAAGACTCAGAGTCTTTCTGGAGAAGGTGGATTCCGACGAGATAGATCGCACGGGTCAAATTCCCGAGGAGTTGGTCGAGGAATTGCGCGCGATGGGTGCTTTCGGGATAAAGATCCCGCGCGAATACGGCGGCCTGGGATTGTCGCAGATGTCGTACATTCGCGCCATGGAGCTTGTGACCTCCAAGGACGGCAGCTTGGCCGCGCTTTTGTCCGCGCATCAGTCCATCGGTGTACCGCAGCCCCTCAAACTTTTCGGGACGGAGGAGCAGAAGCGCAAGTATTTCCCGAGGCTGGCGCGCGGTGCGATAAGCGCGTTCGCGCTCACAGAGCGTAACGCAGGGTCCGATCCCGCCAACATGACTACCACGGCCACTCCCATCGAGGATGGGCGTTATTACTTGATCAACGGGGAAAAGCTCTGGTGCACCAATGGCACTCGAGCCGAGTTGTTCGTGGTGATGGCTCGGACCCCTGACGCGGTGCAGCCGGATGGAAGTCGGCGCAAGCAGATAACGGCCTTCATCGTGGAAGCATCGTGGCCCGGTGTGGAGGTGGTGCACCGCTGCCGCTTCATGGGCTTGCGCGCCATAGAGAACGGCGTGGTTCGTTTTACCGATGTCAAGGTGCCGCGCGAGAATATCCTTTGGGGCGAGGGCAAAGGGCTGAAGCTGGCTTTGATCACGCTCAACACAGGTCGCCTTACGGTGCCGGCGAGTGCAACCGGCGCGGCCAAAGCCATGCTGCGCATTTCGCGTGAGTGGGCTAGCGAGCGAGTGCAGTGGGGGCAGCCGATCGGCAAGCACGAGGCGATTGCCAACCGGTTGGGTCGCATGGCAGCGGACACCTTCGCTATGGAGGCAGTGGCTGAGCTGTCCACTGCCCTTTACGAGAAGAGCGGGTACGATATTCGCTTGGAGGCCGCCATCGCCAAACTGTGGAACACAGAGACAGGGTGGCGGATCGTCGACGATGCGCTGCAGATACGTGGTGGGAGGGGCTACGAGACGGCGGATTCGCTGCGGGCGCGGGGTGAGAAGCCGGTACCGGTAGAGCGGGCGATGCGCGACTTTCGCATCAATTTGATTTTCGAAGGCACTTCGGAGATCATGCGACTTTTTATCGCCCGGGAGGCAGTAGATCACCACTTTTCCTTGGCGTTCCCGATCGTCGATCCCAGATCTACGCTAGGGAAGCGACTCGAGGCACTGGGGCGCTCCATACCGTTCTATGTCACATGGTACCCAGCGCGTTGGCTGGGTGCGCTGCGGCCCGCTCGTTATGCAGAGTTCGGTCCACTAGCTAAGCATCTGCGTTTCGCCGACCGCGCCACCAATCGGCTAGGCCGTACTCTTTTCCATGCCATGGTGCGCTACGGTCCTAAGCTGGAGCGGCGGCAGCTAGTTCTCTTCCGAGCGGTGGATATCGGAGCGGATCTCTTCGCTATGGCAGCGGCGTGCGTGCGTGCCCAGATGCTGGTGGGGCGAGGGGAGCGAGGAGCTTACCGATTGGCCGACGTCTTCTGTCGCGAAGCTCGCTCCAGGATTCTTCGCAACTTCGAGCGATTGCACGATGCCAACGACGGGCCCGTGTATCGTCTCTCGCAGGAGGTCCTGCGCGGAGAACACGTTTGGCTGGAGGCCGGGATAATGACGGCCTCGGACTCTAGCTCTCGACCATTTGCGGGTCCGACCGCTTCGTCACAGGAGTCACATGCGGAAGCGGTAGCGGGGCGTTGAGGTCCTAAAGTTACGAAATCCCCGTGGGGGCGAATGCGCCCCCGTGGGAAGGATCCTCCTACAGACAGCGTTCAAACCATGATCCTGAACGAGGTGTCACACCAGGCGGTGTGAATCCCTCGCCGCCGGCCCTTCGTAGGGGCTTCAGGCGTTCACTGGAACAGGATCGGGAAATGAAAAATCTGGCAATACTCGTTGCTGTTGTTACAGGTTGGAGTTCCTCGGCTGCCCAGGAGGGACCGCGTAGCATCAACGGTCGCTCGGCGGCTGCTGCCGCGGCGGTCGCGGTGCGGTCACCTGGTCAAGTGTCCATCGATGCTCGCGACGCCGACCCTGTCTGGCGTGTAGCACCCGTGGTGGACGGTTTCCGCGTTTTCGACCCTGTCGAGGACGGTGATCCGTCCTTCAGGACCGAGGCCCGCTTCGCCTACGACGAACGCAACCTCTACGTGTTGGTGCGGGCGTACGATCCGCACCCCGACAGTATCATGGCGCTGCTGTCGAGGCGGGACGTCGACACTCAGTCGGATTACGTGCAGGTGGTGGTGGACTCGTATCAGGACCGGCGGACCGCTTACTGGTTCGCTGTGAATCCAGCCGGCGTGAAGATGGATGCTTACATCTACAACGACGTCGAGGAGGACATGTCCTGGGACGGAGTCTGGGAGGCTCGCGCCCGAATCGACTCGTTAGGCTGGGTTGCCGAGTTTCGTATTCCGTTGAGTCAGCTTCGCTTCCCCAAGCGCGAGGTGCACTCTTTCGGTATAGCTGTGGCACGCCACGTAGGGCGCAACAAGGAGAGATCCGCCTGGCCGCTCTTCAGGCGTTCCCGCTTCGGGATTGCCTCGCAACTCGGAACCCTGGACGGCTTGGCCGGGCTGAGTAGTGCCCGGCGGCTGGAGGTCATGCCCTACCTGGTGCAATCGAACGAGAGCGTATCGCGTGGCGGCTCCTTCGGCAGGTCGCAGCGGGGGAGCGCTGGTGCCGATATCAAGATCGGCCTGTCGTCGAACCTGACGCTGGATGCGACTGTCAACCCGGACTTCGGGCAGGTGGAGGCCGATCCTTCGGTGCTCAACCTCAGCGCCTTCGAACAGTTTTTCGAGGAGCGTCGTCCTTTCTTTCTCGAAGGAACCGGGATCTTTCGGTTCGACCAGGACTGCAACGACGGTAACTGCAGCGGACTCTTTTATTCGCGTCGCATCGGACGAGCACCGCAACTGGGATTCAGGAGTTCGGATCCTAACGCGGTCCCCGTCGCGACGACGATCGCTGGCGCCGTCAAGTTGAGTGGTCAGTTGGGCAACGGGTTGTCGCTCGGCGTACTCGATGCGGTCACTGCGCGGGAAACCGTCGGCGATACACTGGTAGTGGAGCCGCGAACCAACTACTTCGTCGCTAGGGTGGCGAAAGACATGAGAGGAGGTCGTAGCGGAGTCGGTGCCATCCTCACCGCTGTCAACCGCGAGACTGCGGGAGAAGCGGAGCGCTACCTGCGCAGGGAGGCATACACGGCGGGCGTGGACATGCGGCACCGCTTTGGCGGCGACAACTACCAGTTTACGGCCAGCTTGGCAACCAGCTTGGTCAGGGGGAGCGCCGAAGCTATCGCCGCCACGCAGCGCAGTCCGGTACACCTCTACCAGCGTCCCGACGACGACATCGCTTACGACTCGACGCGCACGGCGTTGTCGGGCCTGAGTGCGATGGTGGGTGTAGGCAAGAACGGCGGCGGTATTCTGCGCTTTTACAGCGGCGGTTGGTATCGCTCGCCCGGATTCGAAATAAACGACGTGGGCTTCATGACCAACGTCAACAGCATGGGATGGTCGAACTGGGTGGGGCTGGTGTTCCAGGAGCCGCGCTCGTTTTACCGGCGCTTGCAGATCAACTTCAACCAGTGGAACTCGTTCTTTACCGATGGGAAGCGCACCGGCTTGGGAGGAAACGTCAACGCTAACGTGACGTTCCGGAACATGTGGTCCGCGAACGGTGGCTTGGGCGGAGAGTTGCCGAGCTACTGCCTCGCTTGCTTGCGCGGCGGTCCAGCGTTGTACGAGGATCGCACGCTCTTCGCTTTCGGGGGTGTGCAAGGTGATCCTCGCCGCCCGCTAGTGCCGGCGCTGGGGCTCTCGCTGAACTGGCGCGACGGAGGGCGTTCGCGCAGCTACTCCGTGAACCCTCGCGTGAGTTGGAGAGTGGCCAGCCGCTTCTCGGCATCGTTAGGTGTAGGCTACAGCGCTAACCGCGACGACCGCCAGTGGTTGGGTAACTTCGGCGTCGCTGGCCACGACACGACCCACTACACAGTGGCGCGCCTGGAGCAACGCACCCTTTCGGTCACCGCTCGTGTCAACTACACGGTGTCGCCGACACTGAGCTTGCAATTCTATGCCTCGCCGTTCGTCTCGGCGGGACGTTATACCGATTGGCGCGAAGTCGCGGATCCCGGCGCACGCGATTATCCGATGCGCTTCCGGCCTTTCACGCTGCGGTCTAACCCTGGCTCCTTCAACTTCCGCGAGTTTCGTTCCAACCTGGTGCTGCGCTGGGAGTACCGTCCGGGCTCGGTGCTGTATGCAGTGTGGCAGCAGGGGAGGGAGCAGAGCGGTGCGGAGGGCGGAGAGTTCCGGGGGTGGGACGACTATCGGAGTCTGTTCGGAGCGCACCCGCGCAACACTTTCCTGATCAAAGCCAGCTACTGGCTGGGCCGCTAGCCGGCCTTCCCTTGCTAGGCGGCAACGAGATCGGCAGACTAGTGCGCTGGCTCCCGCAGGTCATGCGTCTGCACCCAGGTTCGCAGGAGGAGTGATGGTCTCCCTGGCATCGCTGTGGTTGCCGATTCTCGTCGCCGCCGTCCTGGTCTTCGTCGTGAGCTCCATCATTCATACTGTGCTGCCGTACCACCGCAACGACTTCCGGCGTTTCCCCGACGAGGAGGCAGCGCGAGCTGCTTTCAAAGCGCTGAACCTTTCCCCTGGCGACTACCACGTTCCCAGGGCCCACAGCGCAGCGGAAATGCGAACCCCGGAGTTCCAGCAGAAGATGCGCGAGGGTCCGGTGGCCATCGTGACAGTACTCCCCAGTGGGCAGGTCTCGATGGGGAAAGCGCTAGTTCAGTGGTTCGTGTACAACTTGGTAGTGGGGGTTTTCGCGGCCTACGTCGCCAGCAGAACGCTCCAGCCGGGGGAGGCTTACTTGCAAGTCTTCCGCGTCGCCGGCACCGTGGCGTTCTGTGCCTACGGTCTGGCTCTGGTGCAGGGTTCGATCTGGTTCGGCCGGAGCTGGAGCACGACTTTCAAGTCGATCTTCGACGCCTTGATTTACGGTCTACTCACTGGAGGTGCCTTCGGCTGGCTCTGGCCGCGCTAAAGCTGGCGGTGGGCCGCGCGGGGCGTCCCACTTTGAGTTTCGGTGCCTGGTTGCGAGCTTAAGTGGAACGCTAACCGGCATCGATTGCAATGAACGTGGCATTCTTGGGTCTGGGCGCTATCGGCTGGCCGATGGCCGAGCGCCTGGCGAGTCGCTTCGCTCTCGCGGTGTGGAATCGTACAGTCGAGAAAGCGAGGGAATTCGCCGAGCTGCACGGTGTACGCTGGAGCAGCACGCCGCGCGAGGCTGCTCGGGGCGCGGACGTGCTCGTCACCTGCTTGCCAACTTCGGCCGAAGTCGAGGGTCTGCTGGAAGGCAACGATGGTCTGTTGGCCGGGATGCAGAGAGGGTCCCTCTTGGTGGACTGCACTTCCGGCGATCCCACGACCTCGCGCCGGATAGCTGATCTGCTGGCGCGACACGGCGTCGGCTTCCTGGATGCGCCGGTAAGCGGGGGCGTGTCCGGAGCGCAGCGTGGTACCCTCACCGTCATGGTCGGCGGGAGCGTGGAGAACCTCGACCGTGCTCGTCCCGTGCTGAGCGCCTTCGGCGAAAAGATCGTACACTGTGGCGACGTAGGTTCAGGCGACGCTGTCAAGGCAGTGAACCAGGCCATGTTGGGCGTACACATCTGGGCCTTGGGCGAGGGATTGGCGGCTCTGGCGAAGGCTGGTATCGCGACGGACAAGGCACTGGAAGTCATCAATTCGTCGAGCGGTCGCTCCAACACTTCTATGAATCTCTTCCCTGAGCGAGTGATGACGCGGGCCTTCCCGCGCACCTTCCGCCTGGCTCTACTCGATAAGGACGTCCGTATCGCAGCCGACTTCGCGCGCCAGAACGGAGTGGCGTCGCCGCTGATCCAGTTGGCCGCGGAACTGATGCGAGTGGCGCACCGGCTCTTGGGAGAAGAGGCAGATCACGTGGAGGCCGTGCGAGTTATCGAGGACTGGAGTTCGGTACAGATAGCGGAGGGGGAGTGAGCACGAGCGAAGCCCGCCCTCATGAATCGGTCGAGGGGATAAGTTCGCTGGCGGAAATAAGGTCGCAGTTCCCGGCTCTGCGGCGCACACACCGGGGGCGGCCGGTGGCCTTCTTCGACGGACCCGGCGGGACACAGGTTCCGGTCTCCGTGATCGATGCAATGGTGGAGTATCTACGCGATCACAACGCCAACACGCACTGGAACTATCCGACCAGCCAGGAGACCGACGAGATCATCGAAGGAGCGCGTGCAGCTGTAGCTGATCTCGTGAACGCGAGTTCTATGGAGATCGCGTTCGGGCTCAACATGACGGCGCTCACTTTTCACGTGGCGCGGGCCTTGGGGAGGATGTGGAAGGCTGGAGACGAGATAATCGTGACCGAGCTGGACCACCACGCCAACGTAGCTCCGTGGCGTGAACTGGAGCGAGAGCGAGGCGTGTCGGTGAAGAGCGTGCCGTTCGATCCCGAAACGGGAGAACTCGTCTGGAGTGCACTGGAGGAGGCACTCAGTTCGCGTACTAGACTGATCGCGTTAGGCGCGGCCTCCAACGCGCTGGGAACCGTCAACGACGTTCGTCGGGCGGCATCCCTCGCTCGCGATGCGGGTGCGCTCCTGTTCGTGGATGCAGTCCACTTCGCAGCCCACGGCGTCCTCGACGTGCGAGCTATGGGTTGCGATTTCCTGGCCTGTTCCGCCTACAAGTTCTATGGGCCGCATTTAGGGATTCTGTACTGCCGGGAGGATTTGCTAGGACAGCTTCCCGTACCCAAACTCGCCCCGGCTCCGGACGCAGGGCCGGAGCGCCTGGAAACGGGGACCCAGAATCACGAAGGGATCGCAGGCGCGCGAGCTGCCGTGGAGTTCCTAGCGTCGTTGGCGGGTAGCGGCACGCGACGCCAGCGACTGGTGACCGCTATGCGAGGACTGCACACTAGAGGCGAGGCGCTCGGCAGGCGGCTCTGGGAGGGTCTCACGGCAATACCTGGGGTGCGCTGTTACGGACCGCCGCCGGGGCGTCCGCGCACTCCCACCGTGGCCTTCGCGGTCGAGGGGATGTCTTCTGCCTCGGTGTCGGCCGCGCTGGCTGAGGAGGCACTGTTCGTCTCACATGGCGACTTTTACGCGGCGACGGTAGTGGAGCGACTGGGCCGTTCGTCCGACGGCTTGGTCCGAGTGGGGTGCGCGTGCTACACCACCGACGAAGAGGTGGATCGTTTGCTCCGCGCTGTGGAAAGAATCGCTGCGGGCAAGCTCGAGCCTGCTGGGGAGCTCTTGCGATGAGCGATCCGCGGACTTCGCGACCGTCTCGTACCGTAAAGGAATCCCAACACGAAACGTCCGAGATAATGATGCCTCAGCACGCCAACAACCTGGGGCATGTATTCGGTGGCGTGATCTTAGCCATGATGGATCGTACTGCGGCGGTCGCTGCGGTGCGGCACGCCCGGCTCCCTTGCGTTACGGCTTCCATAGACAGGGTCGACTTCAGGGAGCCGATCTATGTCGGGGACTTGGTAGTGATGCGGGCCAGCGTGAACTATGCAGGCCGGACCTCGATGGAGGTAGGCGTGAGAGTGGAAGCCGAGGATCTATTGACCGGGCGGCGGCGCCACACGAATTCCTGTTACCTTACGTTCGTGGCGGTGGACAGAGCCGGCCGGCCAGTGGAGGTCCCCGACTTGATTCCGGAGACACCGGAGGAGGTGCGCCGCTACCGAGAAGCAGCGGATCGGCGTAGGCGCCGCCTCGAGGAGCGGGAGCTGGAGCGCCAGCGCCGCGATCTGGAAGGCGAACCCCATGGCTGAAAGAACGAGAGTGTTCTCAGTCGAGGACGCCAACCGCACTCTACCGTTGGTGCGGCGCATCGTCCAGGACATCGTCGAGGCGCACGCTGCGTGGGCGCGGGTGGTGGAGCGGTTCGAGGTTGCCACGGCGCTGAGTCGCGCGGATGCGCCCGACCCCGAGGCGGAAATGCTGCAGCGGGACGCTCAGCGACTGGCTCAGGATATCCAAGGGTTCGTGGAGGAACTCGAGGAGTTGGGCGTCGAGTTCAAGGGGTTCGAGCTAGGGCTGGTAGATTTTCCCAGCGAGCGCGAAGGGCGGCCGGTGTTTCTATGCTGGAAGCTTGGCGAGGAGTCGGTATCGTTTTGGCACGAAGTGGACGAAGGCTATGCGGGGAGACGGCCGCTCGGCCTTTGGAATCACTAGAGGCAGTATGGCAAAAGAGGCTAAGGGGATGCGCTTTTTCACTGCGCCGGATGGCGTTGTTTGGGGCGTCGAAGTGAAGGTCCCGAGCCACAGCAGTGCTATGGTGGTATTCCGGCATCCTAGCGGCGAGTCGGCTCGCTTGGACCGTTACGCTTGGTACAATGCTCGTTTCGAAGAAGCCAGCGACCCGCGGGCTCGCCTGCGCCCGGAGAGGGTCCTGGACGCGCTGAGCGACGCGGAGCTGAGTCGGCTATTTCGTCGCTCGATGCCTGTCCATACCGAACGGCCGCGGTTTGCAGCCTAGTGGCCCGGAGTGGGATCGTCCCTATAGGGTACGTCCACTTCCATGCCGTCCCGCGCCACGCGAGTCGCCGGGAACACCTCGCGTGCCTCGCGCTCCAGTTCGCTAGCATCGCGCGTGTATCGTGCAGACAGGTGCGTAAGCACCAGCGTTTGCACGCCGGCTCGGGCTGCCACACGGGCAGCCTCCCGGGCGGTGGAGTGGCCTGTTTCCGCGGCGCGCTCGGCTTCCGCGTCCCCGAACGTTGCCTCGTGAATCAAGAGGTCGGCCCCCATGGCCGCTTCGACAGTGGCGTTGCAGGGGCGAGTATCTCCTGTGATGACCACCCGCCTCCCGGGTCGCGGCGGACCGACGAGCAGCGAGGGATCGATAATCCTCCCGTCGGCAAGAGTCACTTGCTGGCCGCTGTGTAGTTTGCCCCACAGCGGGCCCTCCGGGATGCCCAAGCGCCTGGCAAGCTCGGGGTTGAAGCGACCTCGCCGTTCGGACTCCACCAGCGCGTATCCCAGCGTTGGTGGGCCCTTATGATCTAGCTCGAATGCCACGATGGAGTAATCCTTGCGCGACACGGTATCTCCCGCTGCCAGCTCGCGGACATCCAACTCGAACGTCAGGCGATCCACACCGAAGATCTCGCGGTGCTTGAGAATCCGAGTTGCACCACGCGGGCCCCACGCGCGCAGGGGCGCAGTTCGCCCTTGCAACGACATGGTGCGTAGCAGCCCGACGATTCCCAAGAAATGATCCGTATGGAAGTGCGTGAAGAAGACGTCGTCTAGATTGAAACTGACGCCGTAACGCATCATTTGCCGCTGCGTGCCCTCGCCGCAGTCGAACAGCAACGTTTCGCCTTCGCGGATCAGCGCGATAGCGGGAACGTTGCGCTCTACCGTCGGGCGCGATGCAGCTGTGCCGAGGAAACGAATGAGCAGAGGCATGGCGCGCAAATATAGCCACCGGGATTCCAACTCCGTGGCGGTGGCCGTGACGGCGCGAGGTGCAGCTCGTCCTGTCGAAGAATAGGGTTGCAGCTTGACTTCGGCGATGGTCCGGCTAGCTTTGTTCAAGCCGCGGCCCGGATCTTGCTGGGCTAGGTAGGAAGCCGGAGTGCGACCGGCGGTGGATGCAAAGCGTTGCGCTCCCGGCACAAGGGGCTGTAGCTCAGCTGGGAGAGCGCTGCAATCGCACTGCAGAGGTCAGGGGTTCGATTCCCCTCAGCTCCATAGATCCAGCGGTTTCCTCAGGGTATCTGCCCGCCGCCGACCGGTAGGACGGAGAGTTCCAATGGCGGCGCGCGTGGCGACCCTGAGGTGGCGCGGAGTTCAGTCCCGCGCAGGCCACGCCTCCAGGTCGCGGATCATCGCCTCGAAAAGTTCTCGAGCGTAGGTGTGAGCTTCGCGTTCGGTCGCGCCGCTGAATTCCGCGAACACCGAACCGCCTAGACTGCCCAGCCAGCGCATGATCGCGCTCTCGTTCACTACTAGCCGGGTGTAGCGAACGCTCATCGTTTGCGGCCCCAGGTCGTTGCGTACGGCCAGCAGCAACTCGACTCCTTGGCCCTGGAAAGGTCGCCGTAGCTGGTTTCGGACGAGTTTGTGTGCTGCCAGGGGGAAGTGCCACGCAGGCTCCTGCCGAAAGCGGAAGAGCCAGCCGCGGATGTGTTCGCCGCGTTGCACCAGGAGTTCACCTCGGAGGCCGGTAAACCCGATGCGGAACATCCGGTAACGTGTCGAAAAGTTGACAGACAGGCGAAGTGTATCTGGAAGCGGCTTCGCCGTTCCGAGCGAGACGAGGTTACGGTCCCGGGATCGAAAACGGACCAGTACACGCCCGTCCTCTACCGCCATGTTCAAGAACACCTCACCAGTTCCGTCATGGACTTCGAGGGCAAGCGCCATCGGGAGCACATAACGATCCGTGAAGGCAGCCAGGCGGGAAAACCCGGGCCGAAGCGAGTCGGGGCGAAGCCGGAAGGCCAGCGTGACGAGGCTCGAACCATCGGGGGCTGGGGCGCTGCGGAGCGAATTCAGGGCGAAGAGACGAGATGCAGTCCGAGCCGCGCGAGGGAAGAGCTTCGCCGCACGCTCGAGGGCTACATTGCCGTCGACATCCTCGGCAGCGGTCAGTACTGCCATGAGCGCGGCGCCAGCGGCTGAAGGCGAGATCGATCCTATGGCGTGGTCCACCCCCGTGTACCACTCGTAGTCGCCGTCTCCCAGCCAGCGCAGGCGGACCAAATGCCGCTGCGCTCCAGGCGTGCTAGGGTAGGGGGCCGACGGCACAGTCTCGAAGAAGTAACGGCCATCGCGAAGCGAGGCGCTCGCCAAGAAAATGCGCGAGCTGTCGTTGGGCGACAGCACAGACCAAAGGGTGCTGTCGTGATACACGCGCGACGGTGCCAAGGCGAAGCGGCCCAGGCGCGCGCGAGCGCGTTCGGCGCGCTGGTCCCGCACCACGTTAGTGAAGCGAACAGCAAACGCTCGGAGAACGTCGCTGGCCAGCCCTCTAGCAGTAGCCGGTTCGGGCGCGATGGCGTCCACTGTTCCATCGCACGCACTGAGCACCAGCAGCGCCGCGCAGCAGCGCAGGACCAGTGTGTACAAGCTGGTACGCAGCATTGGGTTACACGGCGACTGCTAGGGGTTGCTCGATACTTCCGGCTCAGCGTATCTTTGCTAGCCGCGGCTGGCTCTAATACCCGCCAGCGCTGCGTTGGCTGCCCCTTGGTGTAATTGGCAACACGCCTGACTCTGGATCAGGAGAGTCCTGGTTCGATCCCAGGAGGGGCAACTCCGGCGTGACCAGGCCTGGCTTTTCTATCTCGAGGCCAGGCCCGGTCTGTTTTTTGGTACTTCTAGCTAGTACCTCTAGCGCTGCGGCCGGGGTGCGACTGCCCCGTTGCGATCGACCTTGGGCCGCTCAGGCAGGTTAGCCACGTCCACGAGCAAGTCACGCACGTAGTTCACGATGCGTGCGTAGTGTGGGTAGTCGATGTACTGCGGCTCGTCGGTGACCTGGTGGTAATCAGCATGCAATCCCGTGAAGAAGAACACGATCGGGATATTGTACCGGGAGAAGTTCGCGTGGTCGCTCCGGCCGTAGATGTTGTTGTAACCCGGCCACGAGATGGGCCAATCGAAGCGGTTGTCGAGCCGCAGAGGTTGCTTCTGCTGCCGGTTGACGGCGTGCACCCGCTCTTCCAGGATGGAAGCCAAGCGGTTGGCACCCAAGTAGCCGAGGAAATCCGGGCCACCTCCTGGTACGTCTTCCTCGCGTCCCCTCCCGATCATGTCGAGGTTGATGTTGGCTACGATCTGATGTAACGGTACGGTCGGATTGTCCGTGAACCAGCGTGACCCCACCAGGCCATCCTCTTCGGCGGTCCACCACGCGAACAATATGGACCGCTTCGGCTTGACTGGCATTGCAGCGATCGCCTCGGCGATCTCCAGCACCGCCATGGAGCCTGAACCGTCGTCGTCTGCGCCATTGCGAATCGAATCCAAGCGTGCCGGCCGAATTCGGCGGAGGGAATCCACATTGACGTTGATCGTCGTCCCAGGTGGCAAAGGTACGAGCTCGCCACCTTGCATCTGCATCCTCAGAGCGATGAGCCGAGCCGCGCGCAGGGAGTCGTGATCTACGGCTGTGGAACGTCCCTGGGCATCGGGACCCGTGAGTCCTACGTGATCGTTGTGAGCGCTGATTACGACGTACTCGTTGGCTAGTACGGGGTCGCTGCCCTTGATCATAGCCAACACGTTCGAGGCGTGCGGGATCGGCTTGTCGTCGTAGAGAATCGTAGCGCTGGCTACTCCGCCCAGCGTGCCGGGTCCGGCTCCCTCCACTGGGCGTCCCAAGAGTTTGGCGGCCCCCTGGGGTGTGACTAAGAATTGGGCTGCCGCCCTGGGAGCCCTGAGGTCGTTGAGGACAATAGTTGCACCTCCGCCACCTACACCGCCTCCCCTTCCGCCCGGCAGCGGGGCGCGCAGGTCCTGCACTACGGTGGCGATTGCCACAGCGTTAGGATAGCGCGCCGTCACGTTTACGGCTGCTGGCTGGGATGCCGGGGTAGCTCCGCCGCGGCCGCCGGCAGCCGCGCCAGCGCCGCCGGCTCGTCCGGCCTGCTGAGGGGGTGGTTGTGGCGGTAGCACCACGACGACGAACCGGTTGTTTGCCCAGTCCGGCGGGATCATCTCATCGGGATTGCTAGCTACGCCAGCGAAGATCACGCGCGCGCTATCGACTATGCGGGTCATGCCACGCGACTGGATTACGAACTCAGCACCCAGGGCGAGCGGCACGCCATCGACGGTAAGCGACGAGCGAGGTGAAATGGTGCGCTCCACGTAAGGAAGCGTCTGGTAGTAGCTCCCCAGAGGGCCTGCGGGCGGGATCCTTAGGCGTGTAAGTTCGCGGACAATATAGGCATTGCCCCGTGCATTACTCTCCAGCGGCGCGTTACGCCCTTCCATCGAGTCGTCCGCGAAGATGTAAAGCCGCGTCATCAAGTCTTGGACCGTGATTGCCGCCGATGTCGGTCGCGGTGCGTGCTTCTCCGGGTTTCCGTACTGGTTGAGCTTCTGCTGTGCGTGGGCGAGACTGGCCCAGGCTATGAAAGCACCTGCCGCACAGAACGTGAGAGTCGATCCCGAAACATTGGCTAACGGCACGTGTGATACTCCTTTCTCGAGCTGGTTGAGAAAAGATACAGACCGGGCACCGGTTCCGAGAGGTTGCAGTGCCCGGGTCTGCCCTCGACTGGGAGTGAGTGCCCTTACGCCTCCTTGTAGGCCCAGGCGCCCGCGATGGAACCGGCTACGACGACAACCAGCGATAACGCTGTGGCCTTCCAGTAGAACGCGTAAGTGAACAGCCCCATCGCCGACAAGCCGTACAGTACGAGCGATGTGGCGATGAATGGCACGAGTCCAGCCATTACGGCGGTCTTGGGTCCCGGCCCGAACCG
>DATMBI010000200.1:0-2763 GCA_035559375.1 Gemmatimonadaceae bacterium
CGGTGGCGTCGCTCATGTCGGTAGCCGGCATAGGGGCAGCGCGGGCGACGGTTCTACAGGCGGCGTTGGAGCTTGGTCGCCGGCTCGGGATAGAAGAACGGGCGGCCGGTGTGGCCATCCGTTCGCCGAGGGACGTAGCTAGCGTTTTCGCACCGCGGCTAGAGGACCTACCGGTCGAAGAATTTCACGTAGCGGTTCTGGACACGCAGAACCGCATGGAGCGGGACATCACCGTCACCAAGGGGATCTTGAACTCGTCGCTAGTTCATCCGCGGGAGGTCTTCCGCGAGGCTATCGCGGAACGCGCTGCAGCGATCGTGCTGGTCCATAACCACCCTAGCGGAGACCCCACTCCGTCGGCTGACGACCGCGTCGTGACGGAGCAGCTCGTGGCCGCGGGAAGGTTGCTCGACATCCCGGTCCACGATCATGTAATTATTGGTAGGGGGCGCTACGCGTCCTTTGCGGAGCTTGGCCTTCTGGGTTAGAGGGGTGTGCGCTAGTTAGAATGCAGTAGGATGGCGACCGCACTTTCGGAAAGAATCCCGGGATGGACACTCAGCGAGGCCCTGTCCGAGCGGCTGGATCTCGACCTCTTGGAGCGCGCTTACCGGTTCAGCGCCCAGGCGCACGAGGGTCAGTACCGCCGCAACGGCGACCCCTTCGTCACTCATTGTGTCGAGGTCGCCAAGATTCTCGCAGAACTGCAACTGGACTCCGTCACGGTAGCAACCGGCTTGATCCATGACGTAGTGGAGGACACGGCGGTCAGGATCGAGGAGGTCGAGCGCGAGTTCGGCACCGAAATCGCGCAGATAGTCGACGGCCTCACCAAGATCGGCCATTTGCCTTTGAACTCCACCGAAGAACGGCAGGTGGAGAACTATCGCAAGCTGCTCGTCTCGATCGCCCGCGATGCACGCGTCATCATTATCAAGCTGGCTGATCGCCTGCACAACATGCGCACGTTGGATGCGCTGCCCGAGGACAAGCAGCGGCGCATCGCGCAGGAGACGATGGACCTCTACGCACCTCTGGCGCATCGCTTCGGTATGGCGAAGATGCGCTGGGAGCTGGAGGATCTGGCTTTCAAGCATCTGGAGCCGGAAGAGTACCGCAAGCTGGCTAAGCTGGTTGCCGCTCGTCGTGTAGAGCGCGAAGAACTCATCCGCCAGTTGGCCGAGCCGCTGGAGCGAGTGTTGCGCGAGGCTGGGATCCGCGATGTGGAGGTGACGGGCCGAGCGAAGCATTTGTGGTCGATCCACAAGAAGATGAAGAAGCGCGGGCGCCCGTACGACGAGATCTACGATCTTCTGGCGATACGGGTGTTGGTGAACTCCGTGCCCGACTGTTATCACGCGCTGGGCGTGATTCACGACGGCTGGACGCCACTGCAAGAGCGTATCAAGGACTACATTGCGCAGCCCAAGTCCAACGGCTACCAGTCGCTACATACTACGATCTTCGGGCCTGGCGGCCAGCTTTACGAGATCCAGATCCGAACTCGGGAAATGCATCGTACTGCCGAGTTCGGAATCGCTGCTCACTGGCGTTATAAATCGGATGCCAAGTCCACGGACGAGCTGGATCGGCACCTGCAGTGGTTCCGGCAGGTGCTGGAGCTGCAGTTGGACGCGAAGGACCCCAAGGAGTTCCTCGAGTTTCTCAAGCTGGACCTTTACCAGGATGAAATCTTCGTCTTCACGCCTACGGGCGACGTCATCCAGCTTCCCAAAGGTGCCACGCCCATCGACTTCGCGTTCGCGGTGCATACGGAGATAGGGCTGCACTGTGCCGGTGCCAAAGTGAACGGTAAGATCGCGCCGCTGGGCCGGCAGTTACGCAACTCCGAGACAGTGGAGATCATAACGTCGCCTAACGCGAAGCCGAGCCGGGACTGGCTGGCACACGTGCGCACTGGGCGGGCACGGCACAAGATCAGGCAGTGGTTGCGGCAGGAAGAGCACCAGAGTTCGCAGCGGGTGGGACGGGAGATTCTCGAGCGAGAGCTTCGCAAGCGCCGGCTACCCAAACCCAGTGAAGAGTTGCTGGGGGCGGCCGCTACTGCGTTGGGTTTGAACGACTCGCGGCACCTTTTCGCGTCCATAGGGCAGGGCGACGTGAGCGTCGCTCAGGCCATCAAAGCTCTTTATCCTGAGCAGGCTAGCGCTGCCGAACCGGCGCCTCGGCCATCCGCTCTGGAGAGGCTGATGGACCGCGTCCGCGGAACTTCGCGAGGGATCAGGATCCAGGGAACCGACGGGTTGATGGTGCGTTATGCGCAGTGCTGCCAGCCGGTACCGGGCGACGACGTCGTGGGGTATGTCACTCGGGGTCGCGGAGTGAGCATCCACAGGGTGGACTGTCCTAACCTCCTATTCTTGGCGCACGAGCCGGAGAGGCGGCTCGAGATCGACTGGGCGGAGCAGCCCGGTGAGAGGTTTCTAGTCCGTCTGGCCCTGGAGGGGGTCGATCGACGTGGGCTCTATGCGGACGTGGCGGCGGCTGTAAACAGCACTGGCACCGACATTCGGGCTCTGGAACTCAAGTCGGTCGACGGACGTGTGACCGGGTCGGCGGTAGTCGAGGTGGAAAACCTAGCTCATCTTCAGCGCATCATGAAAGCCGCGCGGCGGGTAAAGGGGATTCGGGAGGTTGCGCGTCGAGAGAGGATTTCCTCGATGGACGACAACGAGTGAGGGGTTGCGCGATAGATCGGTCTTGCCGCTGCGCTCGCTAGGTGGCAAAATGTGGCGTTCCGGC
>DATMBI010000201.1:0-9676 GCA_035559375.1 Gemmatimonadaceae bacterium
ACCGGGAGGTAACTGAGCTATGCTTCGCTACGGCGTGATTGCCACAGTCGGTTTCCTGGCGATGGCCCTGTCCGCTAGCACCGGTGGGGTGCAGGACCGCTATTGCTACACCCAGTGGGACGACGAATCAGCTATCCAGAATGGCAGGTACGACGGTCGGTTTACCTTCTTTAGAGTTCGCTTCGAGCCACTGGGTGGCCAAGGTTGGGGCCGGCGGCGCGACAAGAAATGGGACCACGACACGCCGCGCGCCGAGCGGCATTTCATGAAGATCCTGGAAGAGATCACCACGCTGCGCCCGCAGATGTATTGCGGGGCCATTTACCCGTTCGGCGACCCGGAAAGCTTCAAGTATCCTATCGCCTACGTATCGGAGCCCGGTTTCTGGACGTTGAACGAGCAAGAACTTCGGGGCGTCCGGGAATATGTCGCCAAGGGTGGATTCATCATTTTCGACGATTTCTTCGGTTCTCACTGGTACAACTTCGAAGACGCGTGGCGGCGCGCATTCCCCGATCTCCAGATCGTGAAGCTGGATGCCAGTCATCCCATTTTCGACTCGTTCTACCATATCGCGTCGCTGGACATGCTGTACGAGGGCCCCGGTGGTTTCAGCGGTGCGCGTGCCGAATTTTACGGTGCGTTCGAGGACAACGATCCTTCCAAGCGTTTGGTCATGATAGCCAACTACAACAACGACTTGGGAGACTACATGGAGTGGTCGGACGAGGGCTGGCTTCCGATTTCACTGTCCAACGAAGCTTACAAGTTGATGGTCAATTACGTGGTATATGCGATGACACACTGACGGGGGAGGAGCGTGGCTACACAAACAAAGGAACGGGCAGTGCTGGAGGCAGCTGACGACGTGGCTCTAGCAGATCGTTTGCGGCGTGGGCGCGATGCTGTTCTCGCCGAGTTGCGCAAGCTGATCGTGGGACAGGACGAAGTGATCGAGCAGGCGCTGATAGCTCTGTTCTCCGGCGGCAATTGCCTAGTCGTGGGCGTTCCTGGCCTCGCGAAGACACTATTGATACATACACTCGCGCGAGTGCTGGACCTCAAGTTTTCCAGAATCCAGTTCACGCCAGATCTCATGCCCTCGGATATTACGGGCACGGATATCATTCAAGAGGATCCAGAATCGGGTCGGCGCTCCATGACGTTTGTACCGGGCCCGATATTTGCCAACATAATTCTCGCGGACGAGATCAATCGCACTCCCCCCAAGACTCAGTCGGCTCTCCTCGAGGCGATGCAGGAGCATCGAGTTACCGTCCAGGGTCGCACTTACGTGCTGCAGGAGCCGTTCTTCGTGTTCGCTACGCAGAATCCCATAGAACTCGAGGGTACGTATCCGCTACCGGAAGCTCAACTCGATCGTTTCATGTTCCAGGTGGTGATCGACTATCTGTCCGAAGACGAGGAACTGGAGGTCGTGCGGGCTACTACTGCGGTTCAGGATTTTACGTTCCAGCATGCGATCACCGGACCCGATATTGTTGCCTTTCAGCAGCTGGTTCGACGGGTGCCGGTGGCGGAGCCGGTGGCCCGTTATGCGGTCAATCTCGCTCGGGCGAGCCGTCCCGTATCGCCTGCTGCACCCGACTTCGTGAAGAAATGGGTGGCATATGGAGCCTCGGTCCGCGCCGCCCAATACCTCGTGCTCGGTGCCAAGGCGCGCGCGCTGATGGAAGGTCGCTATCACGTAGGGTTCGAGGACATCCGTGCTCTTGCGCATCCGGTGCTGAGGCACCGTATCCTGACGAATTTTCATGCTCAGTCCGAGAGGGTGACTACGGATCAGATCGTGGATCGATTGCTCGAGGTGGTGCCCGTCCCGAAGTCGGGGCTTTGAGGAGGGCGCGTGGCGTCTAACCGTCAAAGCTCTGGCGGTCGTGGAGTAGGCGAGAGTGCGGCTGCTGCGTCGGCGCGTACCGTGGAGCTACATCACGGGCGTGGAACGGTTGGAACGGCTCCGTACCTCGACCCAGTGGTGCTGGCGCGGATCGGAGACCTGAGCTTAGTGGCGCGAGTAGTGGTGGAGGGTTTCATTTCCGGCTTGCATCGGTCGCCCCGCTTGGGCTTTTCCACGGACTTCGCCGAGCACCGGCAGTACACGCCTGGTGACGATATACGGCACATCGATTGGAAGGTTTTTGCGCGAACGGACCGTTTTTACTTGAAGGAGTTCGAGGCAGACACCAACACCAACTTTCTGGTGCTGCTCGACGTGTCCCAGTCTATGGCCTTCGGGAGCGCTGGGATTTCCAAGCTGGAGTACGCCAAGTTCTTGGCTGCCTCGCTGCTCTACCTGTCGCACGGGCAGCGCGATCGGGTCGGCTTGGTGACGTTCGACAGCGACCTGGTCGATTATGTACCGCCGTCGGCCAAGCATCTGGAGCAATGCCTGCACATGTTGGACAGAACTGCGGCGCGAGGTCGTGGGACTCTTGCCGGACCACTTCTAAAGGTCTCGGAGAGTCAGAGGCGACGCAGCATCGTGTTGCTTCTATCGGATCTGTACGAACCGCCGGACGTCGTGCGTGACGCTCTGGCGCCGCTGCGCGATGCTGGCCACGACCTGGTCGTCATGCACGTTCTCGACGTAGCAGAACTGGAGTTTCCTTTCGACGCGGCCGCCACGTTCCGCGACATGGAAAGCGGGGAGCGATTGCCGGTGGTGCCGCCTCGCGTGCGCAAGGTGTATCTGGAGCAGATGCGCAGGCACGTCGAGTCGGTGGAGCGCTTGCTGGGCGAAGGTAGAGTGGACTACGTGCTGGTGAATGCTTCGCGTCCCTTGGACGAGATACTCTTCGAGTACCTCGTCAGGAGGGAGAGACTGCAGACGGCGCGCTGATGGCAATCGCTTTTCTGACCCCGCTTTTCGCGCTGGGATTGGCTGCACTGGCCATCCCGCTGCTAGTGCACCTCGTGCACAAGGAGCGTAAGGAGAGCATGGCCTTTCCCTCGCTCATGTTTCTGCAGCGCACACAGTATCAGCACTCTCGGCGGCAGCGCATCAGGGATTGGTTTCTTTTCTTGCTGCGCGCTGGGGCACTGCTTCTGCTGGTAGCTGCCTTTGCGCGGCCGGTATTGCGGCTAGCGCCGCAGGCTACCGGTGGGGACGCTGGACGGCAGATGGTCGTTATGCTGGATCGCTCTTACAGCATGAGCTTAGGTCGTCGCTGGGAGCAGGCCCGTGAGGCGGCGCGTGCCGCAATCGATCGCTTGGGTGCCTCCGATCGGGGAGCGCTGATCTTGTTCGACGACGTGGCCCAAGTGGCCTCGGATCCCTCGGCCGACAAAGCAACGCTGCGAGCCATCGTCGATAGTGTGCGTCCGGTTCCAGCGGGTACTCGCTTGGCACCTGCTGTTTCGCTGGCGCGGAATGTGCTCGAGAGCTCCCAGTTCTGGCAGAAGGAGGTGGTGGTGATCACCGACATGCAGCGTTCGGCGTGGGATCTCGCAGAGGATGCGCGCTTCGCACCGGGCACCGAAGTCACTGTGATCGATGTCGGAAGCGATTCGGTAGCAGACATGGCTGTCAGGTCGGTCGAATGGTCACGAGATCCGGCCGGAGTACCGGATCGGGCGGTCGTGCGGGCTAGGGTCGCGAACAGCGGCGCGGCCGTAGCAGGTGTGGAGGTTAGGTTGGAGGTCGGCGGAAGGATCGTCGGCACTAGCAGAGTGAATGTGCCTGCGGGTGGTGGGGCTGTGGCGACCTTCTCCGGCGTCGTGCTTTCCGAGTTTCCGCAACCTGCCGCGATTCGGCTCGAGAGTGGCGGCAGTTCCTTGGACGACGTGCACTATTTCGTGCTGGGGCGCCGGCCTCGGATCCGTACGCTTCTAGTCGAAGGAGGCGTTCCGGGTGGCACCCGAGAGCTCTTTCTACGCAGGGCACTCGAACTAGTGGACGATCCGGCTTTGGATGTAAGGTGGGTTCGTGCGACGCAGTTGGGAGTCGCCGATCTGCGGGGACAGCAGTTGATCGTCTGGAACGATGCACCGTACCCGCCGGGCGAGCTGGGTAGACGGGTAGCTGACGTAGTGCGTGATGGAGCTGGCTTCCTCTTGATTCTCGGTGACGATGTCGCGCCCGGTACGTGGCCCACAACTGCCGGTAGCCTACTGACGTCGGCGATCGGGCAGCCGGTAGATCGCCTAGAGGAAAAAGGTACCTCGATTGCGGTACTCGACAGGAGCCACCCAGCGTTATCGCTCTTTGCCGCATTAGGCAGCGGCGATCTAGCGGCGCCCAAGGTGTTCCGGTATCGTACGCTGGCAGCGGATAGTGGTGTTGTGATGCGTTATCGGGATGGAGCACCGGCCTTGGTAGAGCGTCGTTTTGGCAGGGGCCGGGTGCTGATCTGGACGTCTGCGTTCGACGGATACTGGAACGAGTTTCCTCGCTATCCTGTTTTTCTCCCCCTGGTCCACCAGTTGAGTCTATACGCGTCCGCCTACAATCCGCGGCGAGCTTCCTACGAGGTGGGCGAAGCTGTGGACCTTGTCACTGCTGCGGCAGGTACCCTGGACAGTGCATCAGGAGCTGCTCTTTCCGTGCGTCTCCCGTCCGGCAAGCGGTTGCGTGTAGATGGTGACAGCGGCGCGCCATCGCTGGTCCTTCGCGAAGCCGGGATTTACGAAGTGCGGCCAGCGGGCTCCCCCGGGGCGAGGCCGTCGTTGCTAGCGGCGAACATCCCGGCTCGAGAGTTGGAATTCACGCGCTTCGATCCGCTTCGTCTAACTGATGCACTCCTGCCGCTGCCAGGGGAGGTCGTGGCATCCGGCGCATCGGGCTCCCTCGAGCTCGAGGTTCAGGAGCGGAGGCAGTCGCTATGGTGGTATCTATTGGTTATCGCGGGTATGCTGCTGTTGGGTGAAGCGTTGCTCGCAGGACGACTGGCTGCGGTACGGCGAACGACTGTATAGGAGTCGAGAACATGGCCAGCTACGCTGAACGTGATGTGTCGGCCAGCAAGGTCGCAGAAATCGTCAACCTCGTTAGGCGCCGGTGGAGGTTGCGCCACCTCATCGCTGGCGGTGCAGTCGTGGTCGCAGTGGTGACGGCGACGGTGTGGCTAGTTGCTCTGATGATGCAGCGCGCTGGCTTCGAAGAAAACAGCATTGCATGGGGGCGGCTCGTAGTCGGGGTGGTGGCGTCGATTGCCGTGGCACGCTGGGTGCTTAGGCCTCTGATGCGTCGCGTTCCGGACGAGCGCGTGGCGCTTTATGCGGAGGAGCGTCTCCCCGCGTTGGACGGTGCGCTTCTCAGCGCCGTCGAGGCGGTGTCGCCTGGAGCGCCGAGGGAGATTCGAGAGAGCGGCTTGGTGCGTGGACTCGTTCGCGACGTAGCCAGGCGATTGGAGCCGCACGGTGGCGCAGCCGTCGAGGAGCGCGCTATCCGGCAGGCGGGAGCCGTTCTGACGGGGGTGGCGCTCTTGGCTGCGGGGCTTCTTCTGTTCGGGCCGCCGTACCTCCGGCAGGCGGCGGTGCTCATCGCTACACCCTGGCGCAGCCCTGCCGACGTCGCGCCGTATTCGATCGCCGTCACGCCGGGAGATGCGGCCGTGGCGCGAGGTGGTGACCAGCAGATCGGTGCTGAATTGAGGGGATTCACGAGCGAACTCGTGGAGCTGGTGGTGCGGCGTGGCCGCGATGCCGAGTGGGAGCGTATCCCGATGGAACCGGTGGACTCGACACGCTTCGAGGCGCGATTGTTCGACCTCGATAGCGATGTCGAGTACTACGTGCAGTCGAGCGGCGTTCGTTCCGCCATCTTCCGTCTCACAGCAAAGAACCTTCCAGCGGTACGGCGTGTCACCGTCGAGCTGATCTATCCTCCTTACACCGGGTTGGCGCCGGAACGCATCGAGGACGGCGGCGACATCGCAGCAGTGCAGGGCACCAGGGTCCGGCTCGCCGTGCGTACGACCTTGCCGGCACGGGAAGGGAGGTTGGTGCTGGATGGAGACAGCAGTGTAACGCTGCGGCAGCTCGACGACAGCACTCTCGTGGGGGAGCTCGTCGTGAGTCGTGACGCATTTTATCGCATCGATCTGGTGACGGTGGACGGCACGCGGGTAGCGGGTTCCGTCGAGTATATCATCGATGCGATCGAGGATCAGCCGCCGGCGGTCTCGATCCGTAGGCCGGGCCGCGATACGCGACCTACGAGTGTCGAGGAGGTTTTTGTCGAGGTTCTCGCGACGGACGATTACGGGGTCGGAAAGATCGAACTCGTATATTCCGTCAACGGCGGCGCGGAAAGATCGGTCGTATTGCACGATGTAGAGCAGAGCCGCTTACGCGAGGTTACCGCTGGCCACACGCTCTTTCTCGAAGAGATGGGCTTGCAGGCCGGCGACGTAGTTTCGTACTACGCCCGCGCCACCGAATCGGCGCCGAGGGGCGCGATCCGCAGCAGCGACATCTACTTCATGACAGTGCGGCCGTTCGGGCGCGACTACCGGCAGAACCAGAGCGGTGCACCGCCGGGAGGTGGCGGGCAGGCTGGAGAGAACGCCGGCGCGCTTACGCAACGGCAGAGAGAAATCGTGGCGGCTACGTTCAAGACCGAACGCGACAAGCCCACGATGCCGATCGAGCGCTTTCGCGAGGACGTCACCACGATACTGCTTTCGCAGGGCCAGCTGCGGGGACAGGTGGAGGAGCTCGCGCAGCGGATGAACCGGCCGGTGGTGCTGCAGCGCGACACTTCGTTCCGCGTCATTGCCGAGTACCTGCTCAAGGCCGTCGAGGAGATGAAGAGCGCAGAGGAACGTCTGGCGGAGCGCGACACGAAAGCGGCTCTCCAGCCGGAGCAGCGGGCGCTGCAGGCTCTGGAGCGCGCCGAGGCAGTTTTTCGTGAGGTGCAGGTGAGCATGGGTGGCCAGCAAGGTGGGGGAGGTGGTGGGGGTGAGGCGAGCGCCGAAGATCTCGCTGACCTGTTCGAGCTGGAGACCGACAGGTTACGCAATCAGTACGAACAGGTACGGAGAGGCGAGCAGCAGTCCGCCAATGCAGAGCTGGACGCAACGCTGGAGCGCTTGAAGCAGCTAGCAGCGCGGCAGCAGCAGGAAGAAGAACGAGCGCGGCAGCGTCTGCAGAACTTGGCACAGCGGGGCAGTGGCAGCGGTGGTAGTCAGAGGCAGCTCGCCGACGAAGCGGAACAGTTGGCGCGGCAACTGGAGCGACTGGCTCGGGAGCAGCGTTCACCGGAGCTGGCGGAGAGTGCGCGTCGCCTACAGGAGGCTGCCAACGAGATGCGGCTTGCGGCTGCCAACCAGAACGAAAGTGGCCCTGCAGGCAGCGCTTCTAGTCGCCTCGAGGAGGCTCGTCGGCTTCTCGAAGAAGCGCGACGTGGAAACGAGGAGCGGAGTGTGGAGCAGGCTGCGCAGCGGGCCGCCGAGCTGGCACGGAAACAGCGCGAGGCTGCGCAGGAAGCCGCCAGCCTGGCTGGCGTGCCCGCGAACGAGCGCGCTCGGCGTCTCGAGACACTGGATCGACGCAAGGAAGAGATGGCCGGCGAGGTTCAACGGCTTCAGGACGATCTGGAACAGTTGGGGCGCGACCTCCGGCGCGAGCGACCGCGGACAGCCCGCGAGGTGCAGGAGGCGGCGGCCCGCATGAGAGATTCGCGACTACGCGACAAGATACAGTTCTCTCGGGGCGTCGTTAGGCAGGGTACACCGGACTACGTCCGGAACTTCGAGAACTCCATACAGGAAGATCTGGACTCGCTGAGCGTGCGCCTGGCGCGAGCGGCCGAAAACGCGGGTCGAGAGGGACGGGCAACTGCCCAGGGTGCGTTGGATCGCGCCAGAGACCTCGTGCGCGGACTGACTTCCTTGGACGAGCGAATGCGCGCTCGCGAAGAGGCTGCGCGATCGGGAGATCGCCAGCGGTCCAGCGCAGCTAGCCAAGGTCGGGATGGCCAACAGGGTCAGCAAGGGCAGGAAGGACAGACAGGACAGCAACAAGGTCAGGGAGGCCAGCAAGGTCAACAGGGTCAGCAAGGTCAGCAGGGTCAGCAAGGTCAGCAGGGTCGAGAGGGCCAGCAGGGTCAGGGACGCGGGACCGGCGCACCTCAGACGGGCGGAGGCGTGCCTAACGCGTATGGCCAGCCTGGCGGTGGACCGGGGCGAGTGGCTGGCATCTACAGCCCCGAGGATATTCGCCAGTTCGGTCGCGAACTGCGTAACCAGCGCGCAGTCGCCGAGGAACTTCGTGGTGAACTGCGATCACAGGGGATCGATCCGCGGGAGTTGGATGCACTGATCGAAAGGATGCGGGTGTTGGAATCGCAACAGCTCTTCGACGATCCTGAGGAGCTGGCACGACTCAGAGCGGCAGTGGTGGAGGGCTTCAAGCGCTTCGAATTCGGCCTGCGGGTGGCGCTGGGTGCGAGCGGCGACGACAAGCCGATGGTGGGAAGCGGCGGAACAGTGCCGGAGAAATATCGCGACCAGGTGAGCGAGTATTTCAAGTCGCTTTCTAGGCAACAAACTCCGCCGCCGCGCCGACCCTGATAAGGCATGGGCAGCCGGTACCGGTGTGCTACCATCTGCCGCCCGCGCACCTCTGGTTCGTCGGCGTTTCGCTCGCCGTTGACACGCTATCTCATTCACAACTCGATCGTTCGAGGAAGCATGGACGAGTCTGTTCGCTATCCCATCGGTCCTTTTCAGCCGCCAGCGAGCTACAGCGATGATTGGCGACGAGAGGCCATAGAGCGCATCGCGGCGATGCCTAACGTGCTGCGCAATGCGGTGTCCGGATTGACGTCGCAGCAGCTGGATACCGAATACCGACCGGGCGGATGGACGGTTAGGCAAGTGGTGCATCATGTCGCCGACAGCCACCTCAACGCCTACGTTCGGTTCAAGCTCGCGCTCACGGAGGATCGGCCAACGATAAAGCCCTACGACCAAGCTAAGTGGGCAGAATTGGCCGATGCGCGATCAGCACCTGTGGAAGTATCGCTCGAAATCCTCGATGGCGTACATTACCGGTGGACGTCGCTGCTAAGGGAAATGACGGTGTCGGATTTCGGGCGCCAGTACCACCATCCCGAGACTGGAACACACACCCTAGACTACATGCTGGCTATGTATTCGTGGCACGGAGCGCACCATACCGAGCAGATAGTCAGGCTCAGGCAGCGCATGAAGTGGTAGCGGGAGGGAATGCTGATTGCGCGGGTCGGGCATTCTACCGATGACAATGCTACGACCACACGTTAGGATCAGTGCTCCTAACACGTAGACTGAGCACTTGCCGAAGTGGGGCTCTCGTTAAGCATGAAACGCACGGCATTTTCGACCCTACTAGTCACTCTAGCGCTTGCGAGCACACCTGGAAAAGCTCATGGCAAAACGATACCAGCGTTCGCCCGCAAATACGGGGTAAGCTGTTCACTCTGCCATGCGCCACCTCCGCGGCTCAACTCTTTCGGTGAGCAGTTCGCCGCCAACGGTTTCGAGTTCCAGCCTGGGGAAGAGCCGCGGGATACGGTCGCTACTGGCGATCCGCTCCTCAGGCTGCAGCGGAACTTTCCGCTGGCCGTACGCTACGACGCTTTTGTGCGCGCCCTGACGCGCCCGCGGGAGGGTCAAACCTCCAGCGACTTTCAACTTCCCTGGGTGATCAAGCTCCTGGGTGGCGGACAGGC
>DATMBI010000202.1:0-4738 GCA_035559375.1 Gemmatimonadaceae bacterium
AGGGAGGGGCAGCAGCCTAACGGTTATTTCGAGCGCCACCCCGAAACAGCCTTCTGAGCCTACGAAGGCGCCGCAGAGGTCGTAGCCCTCCATTTCCCCGCCCGCGCTACCCAGGCGGATCACCGTAGCGTCCGGGAGCGCAACCTTCAGTGCCAGTACGTGGTTAGTCGTCACTCCGTACTTGAGGCAGTGGGGTCCGCCTGCGTTCTCGGCAACGTTGCCGCCTACAGTGCATGCTGTTTGACTCGAGGGATCGGGCGCGTAGTAGAGGCCGTAGGGGGCAGCGGCGCTGGAGAGGCTACTGTTGACCACCCCTGGTTCTACGACGGCGAGCCGATTCTCGGCGTCTATGGCCAGAACGCGGCGCAGGCGGTTCAGCCCCAAGAGAACCACCTCGTCGGCCAGCGCCCCACCAGAAAGACCCGTGCCGGCTCCACGGGGTACGAACGCTACCCCGGCGGCGTTCAACAGCTCCAGAACCGCGAGCGTCTCCTCCTGCGAGCCGGGGAACACTGCTAGCGACGGGCGCTTGCGGTAGCCCGGCAATCCGTCCGACTCGTAGACTAAAAGTTCCGATTTCTGGGCAAGAACGTGGCGTGTGCCCACGATTCTGGCGAGCTGGCGCGCCAGCACGCTATCTCCACGCATGCTTGAAAGCTACCGCGCGGACCTACCGTCGGGCCCGCTACTGTGCGTCAAGCGGCGTGCCAGAAGCTGGCTAGGGCGCGCCCCTCCGGCGACTGGCGGAGTTTCTCAAAGGCCCGTTCGCGAATCTGGCGGATCCTTTCGCGAGTCACTCCCATGAGCGCCCCGATCTTTTCGAGCGTCATGGCTTCGGCACCCTCTTCCAACCCGTAGTACAAATAGAGGATCTTGCGCTCGCGTGGCGAGAGATACTTCTGGAAGACGCGCTCGATGAATTCACGCATCAGGCGCATGTCGGTGCGTTCTTCGATCTCGCTACCGTCCACACCGGAAAAGCGTTCGCCCAGAGTGACCGTGTCGCGATCGTTGCGGTCGATGGGGGCGTCGAGCGAGACCTCCGTACCGCTCATCTGTCGTGCAGCGCGGACGTTTTCTACTGGTTCTCCGAGCAAGCGGCTGATCTCTTCGTCCGTCGGTTCGCGGCGCAGCACTTGCGCGAGCACTGTCTCGGCGCGCGCCAGTTTGATCAGCTGGGAGTTCTGGTTCAGCGGGATGCGTACAGAACGGGTCTGCTCGGCTAAAGCCTTCAGCACTGCTTGTCGCACCCACCAGACCGCATAGGAAATGAATTTTACGCCCTGATCCGGATCGAACTTGCGCACTGCTTTGAGAAGTCCCTCGTTGCCGATGGCCACCAATTCACTCAAGTCCAGACCGTGGCCCTGGTACTTTTTCACGTACGAAATGACGAAGCGCAGGTTAGCTGTGACCAGTCGCTCGGCTGCTTCGCGGTCCCCTTTCTGCGCTCTTCTAGCTAGCCGGCGTTCTTCTTCTGGATCGGTGATGAGGGGGAGCTTCTGGATATCGTGTAGGTATTGATCGAACGCCGTGGTTGGAGTCGCACGTGCAAAGCCCTTGGTTCTGCTTCCACTCACTTGTTGCATGACAGCCCCTCGTCACCAGTTGCCGTTTTCTGAGCACCACCCGTTGGGTCACATTTCATGTGGGGCGGCCACGATACAAGCGAAATTCTGAACCGTCAACATCCAGGTGAGGGCCAGAACGGCGTTGTTTTGCGCCATTTTGGCGTGCAAATAAGCTTAGTATCGCATTTTCAACAACTTGCGGTCGTCTGCTGAAAAGTGATGCAGCTAATCGCGGGCGCCCTGTTCGCGGAGGACCGAGCGCACGACGTCCGTCGGCACCTCGACCGTCCAGCCTGACGCATCGTCGCCGATAGGATGGCCGACGGATGCTATGAGGCTGAATCTGGGGCGTCCGTGGCGCTGCTTCTTGTCAGCGCGCATGACGGAGAGTAGGACCGCTGATGATATCCCGGGCGGTATGCTCACAGGCAGGCCGGCTGCGGCGAGAGCCTCGGCCAGGAGCCGGGCAGTGCCAGGGACAGTGAGACCCAGGCGCTCGCCGAGTAGTGCCTCGCTCGTTAGGCCGATAGCCACCGCCTCGCCGTGGAGCATTGCATACTCCGAGGCGTGTTCCAGGGCATGGCCCACGGTGTGACCGAAGTTGAGCAGGGCGCGTCGCCCGCGCTCGAAGGGGTCGGCCGCCACGATTTCGGCCTTGATAGCGGCAGCTCGCTCCACGACCAGGGCTAGCTCCGAATCCGCCCAATCTGGCCGTGCATCAGTAGCGAGCGCATCGGCCACGCGCTGGGCGGCCCGAGCGGCCGTCGCGAAGAAGCCAGCGTCGCGGATGGCTCCGTGCTTGAGTATCTCGGCGAAGCCAGCCCTTACTTGGCGCGCCGGCAGCGTGCTGAGCGTGCGGGTATCGATTACCACGGCTGCTGCCGGGTGGAAAGCACCGACCAGGTTTTTCCCGGCCGGCGTATCTACGGCTACCTTGCCTCCCAAGGAGGCGTCCACCATCGCCAGCAGCGTGGTAGGAACCTGAACGAGCGCCACGCCTCGCATGAACGTCGCGGCCACGAAGCCAGCGAGGTCGCCTACCATTCCCCCGCCTAACGCCACTATCGTAGTGTCGCGACCGCATCCGCGAGCCAGAAGTCGGTCGGTCAAGCGGGCCCACTCCTCGCGCGACTTGGAAGCTTCTCCGGCAGGGACCACCTCCACGACGACACGACCTGCAGCATGTTCGATGGCCGCCCGAGCAGTTTCCAGCCAGTGAGGGGCCACCCCGCTGTCGGTGACGATCGCGTAGGTAGCGGCCGGCGCCGTGCCGACGCAGATCTCCCCCAGTCGACTCAGCGAATTCGGTCCGCTGTAGACCGGGTGTCCGAGTATCTCGAAACTGTGCACGCTCGCTCTCCTCGAATGGCCCTGGCTACCAAGAGACCTCGGCGCTGCCAGCTCGCCGGTTAGCCACACGTGCCAGCATGAAAAGGAGGTCGGAGAGTCGGTTGAGGTAGCGGAGTACCAGTTCCGGCACTACCTCCGAGTGTGCCAGCGCAACTACGCGGCGTTCAGCCCGCCGGCAAACAGTGCGCGCCAGATGCAATGCGGCCGCCTTGGCAGTACCGCCGGGGACTATGAACGCGCGCAGCGGTTCGAGCTCGCGCTCGCAATCGTCTATGGCTTGCTCCAGCTCGCCTATCCGGCGATCGTCCAGGCGAGCCTTCGCTAACTGCGATTCCATCTTGGCAGGGTCGGGGGTGGCCAAGAGAGCACCGAGGCTGAAAAGATCGCGTTGGATGGGTATTACCACCTCGTCTATTCGAGGCATCGGTTCCAACGCCCGCACCAGACCCAACACAGCGTTGAGTTCGTCTATCTCGCCGTAGGCTTCCACTCGAACGTGGTCTTTGGGGACACGACCGCCCCCGAAAAGGCCCGTTTCGCCGCGATCGCCGGTTTTCGTGTAAATCTTCATCGTCGTGAAGGTGGCACGGTGATAGTGCTCCCGGGAAGTCCGCCGCCGCAGGAACCGTTTACATTCACTGACATGATCGCACACGATCCAGTAGACATCACCATCATCGGCGGCGGCCCGACAGGGCTTTTCGCTTGCTTCTATGCGGGAATGCGCGGTGTGACTGCCCGCATCGTGGATGCTCTCCCCGAGTTGGGCGGGCAACTCACCGCGCTCTACCCCGAGAAGTATATCTTCGACGTCGGAGGCTTTCCGCGGGTCCTGGCCAAAGACTTCGTGAAGCTGCTCGTAGAGCAGGCGCTGCAGTTCGGGGCCACGGTACACCTGGGCGAGCGAGTGGTGGCGCTAGAAGAGCGAGAGGGGCTGTTCGTGCTGGCGACAGAACGCTCGCTGTTCCCTTCGCGCGCGGTGGTCATCGCCGCCGGCATCGGAGCCTTCCGCCCCCGCCGCCTACCTCAGGCTGTCGCTGAACCGTGGTACGGCCGAGGAATCTACGACACGGTCCTGGATCCCGAACAGCTGCGCGGGCGGCGTATCGTCATCATCGGTGGGGGGGACAGCGCCTTCGACTGGGCGCAGCAATTGCTCGAGCGCGCAGCAGCACTGACGCTGGTACATCGCAGCGATCGCTTCCGCGCCCATGGCGCCACGGTGGCTGCCATCCAGTCGGCTGCTGCGTCGGGTCGGATAGAGCTTCTCACCTTCCACGAATTGCACGACGTCCTTTCGGAAAACGGCACTCTGAGCGGCGTGGTCCTCCGCAACACCCGGACCAAGGAGATGCGCAGAGTGGCCTGCGATACGGTACTCCCCATGCTGGGCTACGTGAGCGACTTGGGACCGATGTCCGAATGGGGTTTGACGCTCGAGAAAGACGAGATCGTAGTCAATAGCCGCATGGAGACTGGACGGCCCGGTATTTATGCGGCCGGAGACGTGGTTACCTACCCCGGCAAGCTCAAACTGATAGCTACGGGCTTCGGAGAAGCTGCCACGGCGGTGAACCAGGCGGTCCACTGGATCTACCCCGAAAAGAAAGTCGAGCCAGGCCACAGCTCGAACATGGCTATTTTCGGGCAACGCGAGGACTGATCGCCGTCCGAGCAGGCGTTCACTTCGACTGCCGGAGGCTGGCGTGCCGATTCCGGAGCTTGTCCAGATTGCTACGGGCGACAGTGCCTAACGACAAACCGGCGGAGTCCGCAGCTATGGCCAGACACCAGAGGGCGTCCCCTAGTTCTTCGCA
>DATMBI010000203.1:0-3237 GCA_035559375.1 Gemmatimonadaceae bacterium
CTCCGATCTGCTCCAAGCCTTTGCGTTGCTCGTGCAACGAGTGCCTCGTCAACTCCAGGAAACCATGCGACTCGTCATAGTGGGGGGAGGGCCGGAACGCTCGACGTTGGAGCGGCTGGCGACCGACCTCGGAATCGCGGAGCGCGTCTGCTTCGCGGGCGCGATTGCACACACTCCAGCTCTTCCATCGCTGTTCGACGTCGTGGCACTCAGTTCGGAGTCAGAGGGCTTCCCGAATGCGGTTGTGGAGGCTATGGCCGCGGCGCGTCCGGTAGTGGCGACGGCAGTGGGAGGTGTAGTGGACGCTGTCGAGCACGGTGTTACAGGCTTGCTCGTGCCGCCTCGCAGTCCCGAGGCGATGGCCGAAGCCTTGCGGGCGATTCTGACCCAGCCCGATCAGGCTCGTCGCATGGGAATTGCAGCGCAGCAGAGAGCTCGGGAGCGCTACCACGTCCGGCAGGTAGTACCCAGGTTAGAGGAAGTGTACCTTTCCGCTGTAGACTCGGCACGAAAGCAACTTTGACGGACACATCGGTCATGGCACGCTCATGAGGCAACCTGGGTGGCGCTCGAAGCGCTGGACAGCAGCTGGCGACGGTTCGCTTTCTCGCCCGTGGCCGCAGCGCGTGCGTGTTTCTGCGAGTCGGGAGGCAGCCCTGCCGCGACCAGCAGCCGGGCGAGCGAGCTTTGCCGTCGGCTTGCGCGAGCTGCTGCGGAGCACGGATTGGAACCTCTCGTTCATCGGCCTGCTGGTGTACGTCTTCGCGGTAATAAGCTACGAAGTACCCGTAGCGCGGCCGGCCATCATCGTTGCGTTGTTGGCGCTGCCGCTGCAGCGGCACCCGATACGCCTGCCGCTGTTCGTGGTGTTGCTAGGTGTGACGGCCGCGTGGGGGTACCTCTCGGCTTTCACCAGTGCGTGGCCCGACGCCGCGCGCCGCGGGGCCGAACAGCTCGTAATCGTGGCGACAGTTGCGTTCGTGGCTGTAAATGCAGTCCGAACGCTGTCTCAGACTCGTTTTTTCTTGCTTTTCCTACTGGGTACGATTGCACTCTATCCAGTGCGCGGTGCTCTCGCGAACTACTTCGTTTACGGTGAGGCCCCCGGTGGTCGGGTAGCGTGGAATTACATCTATAGCAACCCTAACGACTTGGCCGCGCTGCTTCTTTTCCCGCTAGGCCTGTGCATTTTCCTCTGGCAAGCCTCGGTAAGAAAGAATTGGATTGCGTGGTGTGCCCTGGCCGGTGCCATCTTGGTACCGTTCGTGATTTTTCTCTCCGGTTCCCGCGGCGCGATGCTGGGCTTGGTCTTTCTTCTCGGAATGGTTTTCCTGACTGGCCGGCGACGCCTCCAGGTGCTTTTGGTGGCAGGAACGACGGCTGTATTGGTGTTGTCATTGGCACCGAGTACGGCTGTGCAGCGGTTCCTCCAGATCGGCCAGCTAGGTACCGACGAACAGCAGTTGGCGCAGGTACAAGACGAAGGCTCCGCTCGACAGAGATACGAGGTCTGGCGCGTGGCCAGGCGAGTTATCGCAGAGCATCCAGTTACGGGAGTCGGGCCAGGAGCGTACCCGCTGGCTCACATGGTCACGGCCCGCCGTGCCGAGTTCGATCGAACAGCATGGGGAAACCGCGATGCCCACAGCACATACATAACTGCATTCGCAGAACTCGGGATCCCTGGTGGCTCCATCTTTCTCGGCGCCATTGTCGCGGCGTTTCTAGCCTTGGAACGGCGTAGACGGCGAGCTCGACGCCATCAGCCGCGGGTAGCGCATCAGATTCTGGTTCTCGAATTGGGTTTTCTTTCCTTCATGGTGGCTTGCATCTTCGGCAGCTTCAACGCAGTAGCGCCGTTCTATCTGTATTTGGCTACCATGTACGCCGCTGGAGTAGCGATTGCCGATTCCGAGCCGCAACAGGTAGCGGGCAGGTACATGCAACCGCGGCATGGGACCACGACGATCGGGTCCAAGCGCCTATAAGGCTTCCCGGCGCATTCGTAGATGGCCACGCTCTCTGCCGTGCTGATCGTGCACAACGAAGCGGCAAACCTGCGCGCCTGTCTCGAGAGCGTGCGTTTCGCGAACGAAATCGTCGTAGTCGATAGTGGAAGCACCGACGCCACGGTAGCGATCGCTCGTGAGTACACTGGCCAAGTCTTCGCGGAGACTGACTGGCGCGGATACGGAGTGCAGCGGCAGCGTGCCCAGGCGCTCGCGAGCGGCGACTGGATCTTCATGATCGACGCGGACGAACGGGTTACGCCGCAGCTCCGGGAGGAGATCCAGCGGGTAGTGGCTCGCGACGACCGCGACGTATACGCGGCCGTACCTCGGCTATCCTTTTGCTTCGGCCGTTTCATCCGCCATGGTGGGTGGTATCCCGACTACGTGGTCCGGCTGTACCCGCGAGAGCGCGCCCGTTACAACGATGCGAGCGTGCACGAGAGGGTGGTGCCAGACCCGGGCATGCGACTGGAGCGTCTCACTGGCGATCTGCTTCATTACACTTACCGCGACCTCGAGCATTATCTGGTGAAGTCGGCGCGCTACGCCTCCGCTTGGGCTGCAGAACGTCAGCGCGAGGGACGGCGAGCGAGCCTAACGCAAGGGATACTGCATGGCGTCGCCTGTTTCGTGCGCATGTACTTGCTGCGCTTGGGATTCCTGGACGGCCGTGCTGGCTTGCTCCTGGCGCTGCTGTCAGCGCATTCCACGTTCGCCAAATACGCCGACCTTTGGGTGCGGCATCAGCCATCGGCGGCACCGAATGGACCTGGGGGAGACGCCGTTTCCCAGCCGAACGGCCTTACCGGCTAGTACCGAGGTTACAGGCGGCAACTCATCCTAGAAACCGCTCGCTAATCTCCCTGGCAGCTGCTGCGATGTCGAGTCGACTCATGTCTTCCTCGCTTGCTGTCTCAGGCGGAGCGAAGGCCAAGCGTCGTTCTGGTCGGTTCAGTGTCTGCCAGCGGAGCGCAGTCGCTGAGCGCCGGCGTGTGTAAAAGGCGGCCGTAGGCCGGTCGAGTGCTCCGGCGATATGGAGCGGGCCAGTGGAGCCACTTATGAAGAGGTCGGCTAGTTGAAGGTGCTGAGCGAAGCGCCGCAGTCCCTCCCGAGAATGGTAGACCGTGCGGGCGAGATCGGCGGTCATTGCCTCCAGTTTCGCGGCGACTCTTTCCTCGCCGGGGCCTGCCGAAATAACGAGTGTGAAGGGACGCGAAGAGCGTAG
>DATMBI010000204.1:0-2882 GCA_035559375.1 Gemmatimonadaceae bacterium
CCTCTTGCCTTTATAAGGCTGGTTGCTCCTACGACCCCGGATGACAGAATGCGAGAGATCGGCGAGCACGGCAGTGGTTTCGTGTATCTCATCAGTCGCCTGGGGGTGACGGGCGTTCGTGACGACGTCCCCGAAGACCTGCCGGATACGGTCACGAGGTTGCGCAGGGTCACTGCGCTTCCTATATGCGTCGGTTTTGGAATCGCTCGGCCTGAACAGGCACGGCGGGTGGCTGAACTAGCGGATGGCGTCGTGGTGGGCAGCGCTATCGTGCGGGCGGCGAGCGAATCCGTAGGAACCGCGCTCGCGCTGGTGACGGAGCTGCGCCGGACGCTGGACGAGGGCGTGGAGTAGCTCCCGCACGGCGCAACCACGAGGGCCGATGGTTTGACCTCTGCGAGGCTCCTTTCTACGTTGTGACCGTGCCTGAGCGCTACACTGTCGCGTTGAGGGGGATGGTGTTCCAGGTGTGTATCGGTACGTTGCCGCACGAGCAAGACCGCCCGCAGCGTATCGAGCTCGATCTCACCGCCACGATGGAACGCATCCCAGACGCACCGGGAGTCGGGACCCTCGACTACCGCGAACTGTACGCCGTCGCCAGCGGCGTCATGGCGCGTGGGCCGCACGGCTATTTGGAAGACGTGGCGTCGCGTATTGCGAGGTCGGTGCTCACCCTCGAGCAAGTCAAAGAGGTCAGCGTGGTCATTCGCAAGCCGAACGCGCCACTTCCAGGGCCGCTCTCGTACGCCGAAGTTTCGATCGCTCTGCAGCGCGATGCGTAATCTGGCCTTCGTGGCCCTCGGTTCGAATGTCGGAGACCGCCGCGAGCATCTGGCATTTGCGCGCCGGGCGCTGGCTGACCTGCCGGATTCCCGCATCGTAGCCGTTTCGGACGAGGAAGAGACGGAGCCGCTGGGGGGAGCGGACCAGCCTCGGTACCTGAACCAGATGGTAGCTCTGGAAACGAGGCTAGGGCCGCGTGATCTCCTGCATCGCCTGCACCTCATCGAGGATAGACGCGGCCGGCTTCGGCTGGAGCGCTGGGGTCCGCGCACGCTGGATCTCGATCTAGTGCTGTACGACGATCTCGTAGTGGAAGAGCCTGGGCTCGTGCTGCCGCATCCGGGCCTGGCGCAACGGGATTTCTGGAAGCGAGAAGTGGAAGCGCTACGCTCGCAGCTAGGGCACTTGCGATGACAGTCGCCATCGAGCTTCCTCGCTGGGCACAGGTAAGCGAAAAGCGGCGTCAGCACATCGAGCGGGTCACCGCTCTCCTGGATCGCTGGGCTGCCGAACTCGCTATCCCCCCGGACGAGGCGCAGGCTTGGCACGACGTGGGGCTTTGGCACGATGCGCTGAGGGATGCCCCACTAGAAGAGCTACGCAAATGGGCCGGAAGAGATGACCTTCCGGCCAGTGTATTGCACGGCTTCGCCGCTGCGGGACGCCTTGCCGCTGATGGCGAGAAGCGCGAGCCCGTACTGCAGGCGATCCGCTGGCACACGTTAGGTCACCCGAACTGGCAAAGAACCGGTCGAGCCCTCTTCATGGCCGATTTCCTCGAGCCGGGACGTTCTTTCCTTCGCGAAGACCGAGCCTTTCTCGCGGACCATGTCGCACACGACTTCGATGGAGTCTTTCGCCAGGTGCTGCGGCTACGCTTGGAGTGGACCTTGCGCGAAGGTAAGCCGATATTCGCCGAGACAGCTGCGCTATGGAACAGCGTGCTAGGCGCTGGTTCGTTCTAGCGTTAGGCACGCTTGCGCTCGGTGCCCTGGGCTTCCTCGTATGGAGCCGCAAGACTGGCACGCCCAGGGTGGTTCCAGAAGGCGTACGGATCAAAGTGGAGGTTCTCAACGCGAGTGGAAGGCGCGGGCATGCCTACCGCGCGACCGTGCTTCTCAGGCAGGCAGGCTTCGACGTGGTACGCTTCGCTTCCGATACCGCCACAGCAGACAGCACGATCGTACTGGTGCGTACTGCAGGCGAGAGCGGTGACTGGGCCAGCAAGCTGGTTGCCGTGCTCGGAGTCGGTAGCGCGGTGTTCGCACCCGACAGCTCGCTGTACCTCGACCTAACCGTTCGCCTGGGCCGCGACTGGCGGCCGCCGGCGCAGCCGTTCTACCCTTAGCTGCCCGCAGGCCGCGGCAATATCCAATCCACGGCTCTTGCGAATCGCAACCTCCACCTGCCGGCTCCGGAGCACGCTCGCGAAACGGCGCATAGAGGCGAGGGAAGTGGGACTGAAGTGGCCGGCACCGCCGGGATGAAGCGGAATTAGATTCACGAAAGCACCGCACTCGCGAGCCAATCTCGCTAGCTCTCGGGCGTGATCCTCGCTGTCGTTGACTCCACCGATCATCACGTACTCGAAGGTGACGCGGCGCTCGAAGGCCTTGGCAGCTTCCAGGACACTGGCCAGCGGGTACTTGACGTTCACTGGCATTAACTGGCCCCTCGATGCGTCGTCGGGCGCGTGGATGGAGAGAGCCAGGCGAAACTGTTCTGGGCGGCGGCCTAACGCCTCGATGCCCGGCACGACACCGACGGTGGATACAGTTATGTGACGCGCGCCGATGCCCATCCCACTCGGCGAGTTCATAATCGTGAGTGCGACGTCCACAGCCTTCCAGTTCATGAGAGGCTCACCCATTCCCATGAACACCACGTTGGTGGCTCGCAAGGGAGGGTCGAGCAGGAGGAGCTCTCGCAACTGCCCGGCAATCTCGAACGGCGTAAGATTGCGAGCGAAGCCCATGGCGCCAGTTGCGCAGAAAGCGCACTTGAGAGCACAACCGGCTTGCGACGACACGCATACGGTAAGCCGCCGCCCCTCTGGGATAGCCACGGTTTCGATAGCCTGACCGTCAGGTAGGCGG
>DATMBI010000205.1:0-6036 GCA_035559375.1 Gemmatimonadaceae bacterium
CTATCAGCTTGGCAACGCAGCAAAAAGGCGCTAGCGGACGGACACGCCGGGAAAATCCCCCTTGCGCGCCTCCGGTCACAGGTGCAAGGCCCGCCCTAGTACCGAGAGCGCCGCCTCGCGCGTTGCTTCGGCCAGGGTCGGATGTGCGTGCACCGTTAGGGCAAGATCCTCGGCGCTGGCGCGATACTCGAAGGCAAGGACGACCTCGGCTACTAGCTCCGAGACCGTAGGCCCGATCATGTGGCAGCCCAGCAGCTCATCCGTGGTCCCGTCGGCCACGAACTTCACGAAACCATTCGCCTCCCCGAGCGTACGCGCCCGGCCGTTCGCCGAAAAGGGGAAACGGCCTACGCGAACCGCACGGCCACCGGCACGTGCCTCCTTTTCTGTCAGCCCAACACTGGCTATCTCCGGCCACGTGTAAACGACCGACGGTATACTGTTGTAATGCATGCGCGTACGCTGGCCGGCGATCACTTCGGCGGCAACGATCCCTTCCTCCTCCGCCTTGTGTGCTAGCAGCTTGCCGCCCGTTACATCGCCGATCGCGAACACGTTCGGGAGATTCGTACGCATCTGCGTGTCCACTGCGATCTCCCCGCTAGGACCTAAGCGCAACCCGAGGCGCGATGCGTCGACCCCGAGCAACGACGGCCTGCGACCCACTGCGACCAACACCCTGTCTGCCTCCAGCGTCCGTCTTTCTCCACCGTGCTCGACGTGCAGCCGCACTAGATCGCCAATCGTGTCAGCACCCGTGACACGCGCTCCGGTGTGAATCTCCAAACCTTGGCGCCTGAAGATGCGTTCTGCCTCGCGAACGATGTCTTCGTCGAATCCAGGCAGTATCGTGGGAAGGAGCTCGATGATAGTTACGCGCGCGCCCAGTCGCCTCCACACCGAGCCCAGCTCCAACCCGATTACACCGCCACCGATGACCGCCAAGTGACGTGGCACGCTACGGAACTGCAACGCACCGACGTTCGAGACGACCCGCTCCTCGTCGAAAGGCAGGAACGGGAGTTCGATCGGAGCGGAACCCGTGGCCACTATCACGTTGCGGGCCCGCAACGTCAAAGGGTCGGCTCCGTCCTGCGAGACTTCGACCACGTTTCCCGCTTGCAACGTCGCCCGCCCGCGAATCCAGCGCACCTGGTGCTTGCGGAAAAGAAACTCGATTCCCCGAGTGTTCTGCGCCACGACCGCGTCCTTTCGGCGCAGCATCTGGAGCAGATCGAGGCGCAAGCCATCGATCGCCATACCGTGCTCGTGGGCCGCCAGGCGTGCAAACTCGTAGTGCTCCGAGGACTGGAGCAAAGCTTTCGATGGGATGCACCCGACGTTGACACAAGTTCCGCCTAACGTGGGCGCCATTTCGACGCAAACGGTGCGTAAGCCGAGCTGGGCAGCACGGATCGCAGCGACATAACCGCCCGGGCCACCGCCGATTACGACGACCTCGCTGTCGTAGTTGTTTTCTGGCATGTCGTATTTGGTCGTATCGAAACCTGGCTACGTCGGAGCTACTTCGTCCGACTAAAACTAGCGACCCCGAGCTGCAGCGTCTGGCTCGAGTGACAACCACTCCCGCGCTGCGGCCTCCACTCTCCCCCGGGAAAAGAAAACCGGGAAGTAGCCGTTAGCTGCCCAAAGCTCGAAAAGATCGCGATAGTGCGGACTGGAAGGATCACCGCTCTGCCCGGGAGTGTTCGTCCCGACCGCGCGGTCCCAGTCGCCTGTGTCCACTATCAGTCGAAAAGACGCACCGCTGGTCTGGTTGTCACCGTTGCCAGTCGCATTGACCGTGGCCGCGTAACCGCCACGCGGGAGAGGGCCAGCCTCCAGAAGGCGGCGCAGCGAATCGGTGACCGCGCCACCCAAGGGATGGCGGATCAGAACATGCTTGTAACCCGGTTGACCATAACGCCAAGCCGCTGTATCGGTGCCGAACCGCTCCGCCAGGTTCTGCAGTGCCACCCTGAGCGCGGACAGCACTAGGCTGTCCCTGGCGGCCACAGGATCCTCTCCTAACTCGCCGGGCGGGACGGTAAGCCAGTGAATCGTCTTCCGCAGCGACAAGGTGCGCACGAATCCTCGCTCTGCCTCCGGCACCATTCGCTCCCACAGCGCTCGCCGCAACTGCGCCTCCCAGGCCACGTATATCGCTGCTGCTACGGATTCGCGACCGAGAACGAAGTCCCAGCCCAGCAGCATGCGGCGCGCTCCCTCGACCAGCGGATCGCGGTCTCGGACGCGGGCCAAGAGCGGTACGAGTTGTCTCGCTGGTATGGAAAGCTCGTCCGTCTGCAAGCGCATCATGTCGGCCAACGAATGGCGACGGCCACTTCCTAGAACTTCGTTGATACGAGACCAGCGGTAGGGCTCGGACCACGAGTAGCCGATGGCCTGCATATACGGATAATCCCGCGGAATGAGGTCGTTGTTGGCTGTCGCGAAATAGCCCGACGCGGGGTTGGCCACGTGTGGCAAAGCCTCGATAGGCAGGTAGCCGGCCCACTCGAATCGACCGTCGCCGGGAACCGGGACGAGGCCGCTGAAGTTCCGCCGTATCGGCGCTATGCCGGCTGCTTGCCATCCGATCGTTCCATCGCGACCCGCCCATACCATGTTCTCGCCAGGTATGTGAGCGTAACTACAGGCACGCCGAAACTCGTCCCAACTCCTCGCTTCCCCCATGCGGAGACTGGCAAGGTACGGCGCTCCACCTACCTCCAACCACGCAGCCCTCAGCGCGAACGCGCGATGCTTCGTCCGATCTTCGTAGATCACCGGCCCGTGCCGCGTGTACTTGAGCTCGACCACCCGCGCCGGTTGGCCACGTACGGGGATCGTGTCGCGAATCACGACCATCGTCTCCCAGCCACCTCTATAGCGATAGCGCTCTGGCCGCTCCGGATCCGTTTCGTACACGTACAGATCTTCCGTGTCGATGGAAAAGACCGTCAGCCCCCAGGCTCCGTACTCGTTATGACCGATGGACACGCCCGGTACAGACGGTTCCCCGGCGCCTATGACGTTCCAGCCACCTCCCACTAGATGCACCATGTAACGGAGCGACGGTATCGCCAGCGCCCGGTGCGGATCGTTGGCCATGATCGGGAAACCGCTCTCGGTCAAAGCGCCGCTCACCACCCAATTGTTACTTCCGAACGCCGCCGCGAAGTCCGCGAGCTCCTCCGCCAGTGCGCGTCCCTCGGCACGTCCCTCGCTACCCCTCCGGCGGTACGGCTCGGCGACGTCGTCGGGCTGGAATGCAAGCGGCGCGCGGAAAGCGCGATAGTAACGAAGAACGTCGGCGTCGAGCAGCTCTGGAGAGATAGCAGGATCCAAGCTCAGGTCGGGCTCCGCTGGGCCGTAGTCTTCGAAAAATTTCACCCGGGCAGCGCCTAACGCTGCCACTCTGCGCCCGGTCGCAAGCTCTTCTGTAGCGTTTCCCAGAAGTCCAGCGTGCCGCGAGATCACGACCTCTGGCGTCCAGTGCTGCGGCCTGATACCCAAGAGCCGGAACTCCAGGGGAAGCGCTTCGGGACGGCGATTCACCGCATCGATGTAGGCGTTGATGCCGCTCACGAAGGCCTTCACGATCGAGGCGCCGCGAGGATGGTAGTGTGCCAGCTCCTGTGCGAGGTCTCCACGAAAGCGAAAGAGGCGCGCCCCGATGTCGCGATCCAGCTCGCGCGGTCCGAGGATCTCCGCCACTGTACCCGTAGCCTGCCTGCGCCACATCTCTAGTTGGAAAAGCCGCTCCCGGGCAGCGTTGTAGCCCTGCGCGAAGAACAGATCGGCCTCGGACTGCGCGTATATGTGAGGGATCCCCCAGCGATCCACCAGGATCTCGACGGGCTTCTCCAGACCTGGTACTACGAGCCTCTGGCTATCGAGTCGCTGCGCCGCTGCACGTTCCAGCGGCCAAAAGAGCGAAACGAACGCGAGCGACGAAGCCTGAATGAACTTGTGTAGCATACCCTCCCGTGGCGCTGCGATACGATGCGCAAACATGACGTGCCGGCAGATACCGAAGCAAGAAGGGAGCGTTGTCGAAAGTTGCCGTGCAGTCTAGATTGGGCATGTCTAGCGAGAGCGGAGGACATGCGAATGAGGGCAAGATCGGCCTTGTGGGTCGTGGGCGCGGCGGCGTTAGCGCTGGCCCTGCCGTGGCAGAAAGGTTCCGCGCAAGCACGAACGACAGCGCAGCCCCAGTAGCGTCACCAAGAGCTTCCTTTCCACGGTCGTAGGGCTTGCATGGCACCGAGGGCTGATCCGGAGCCTCGACGACAAGGTAAAGGACTACGTCTGGACAGGAGAGTTCGACTCGCCCCACAACTCCAAGATCACCTGGGATCACTTGCTGAGGCAAACGAGCGACTGGGAAGGCGCACTTTGGGGGAAGCCCGATTGGGCCGATCGTCCACCGGCGAATCAACCGCTAGCCGATTACGTCAAGCGTACGCGCAACGAGCCTGGAACATCGTACAAGTACAACGATGTTCGAGTGAACGTACTTGTCTATGCCGGCGTTGCAAGTCTGGCGCCGCCCGCTGCCACAGGTTTTGCGCGAGTACGTGATGGATCCTATCGGCGCCTCTAACACATGGCGCTGGGACGGATACGAGAACTCCTGGGTCAACGTCGATGGCCAGATGGTGCAGTCGAGCGGATCGCGTGGACGGCCTCGTGCAAAGGATCCTGGCGGCTGTGCGCGGCCGCTGACGGTCTTCGTGCAAGCGCAACCTCTGGCCGGGGAGTAGTGTGCTCATGCGTACTGCGCTGATCTGTTCGTTCTTAGTAGCTCTGGCTCCCAGCGCGTTCGCGCAGCCTGCAGTGCCGTCGTTTCGCGTGGTCACTGGGCACTCGTTCGGCGAACGTATCACTTTGCATCACCAGATGCAGACTTACCTCGAGCGCCTGGCTGCTACCTCGCCCAGGGTACGACTGATTCGCCAGGGCGAGAGCTGGGAGCGCCGGGCGCTGCCTCTAGCCGTCGTCACGGCGCCTGAGAACCATGCCAGACTGGAAGCGATCCGTGAGAACTCGCTGCGGCTGGCCGATCCGCGACGAACGTCCCCAGCGGAAGCTCGCGCGATCATCGCCACGCAACCGGTAGTGGTTTGGTACGGTGGCTCGATACATGGGTTCGAATTGTCGGGGAGCGAAGGAGCGCTGAAGTTGCTCGAACACCTGACGACGCGGAACGACGTAACCACTCTGGATGTGCTTCGTCACGCCGTGGTTCTGATCGACCCGATGTTGAATCCCGACGGTCGCGATGCCTTCGCGAACCTCAATCACGAGAATATTGGCCGCGAACCCAACCCGGCGCCGCAGGACTGGAACAACGACTTCACGCCTTGGCAGAGCCTGAAGTTCCGAACCGGGCATTACTACTTCGACACCAATAGAGACTGGTTCGCTCATACCCAGCGCGAGACCCGAGAGCGCATGCCCACGCTGCACGCCTGGCGTCCTCAGATAGCCACCGATATGCACGAAATGGGGGCCGAAGCCGAGTTTTACTTCGATCCGCCGGGCTATCCAACGAATCCACACATGCCACGGTTCGCGTTGCGCTGGTTCGAGGAATTCGGAAACGCCTATGCAGCTGCGTTCGATTCCGCGGGTTTCGAGTACATGACGCGCGAGCGTTACAACTACTTTTACCCGGGTTACACCTCGAATCGAGGGTATCAAGGGGCAGTGGCGATGCTGTTTGAGCAGGGATCGTCGAGAGGGTTGGCCCTCGAGCGTCCAGACGGCACGATACGCACCCTCGCGCAGGCACTCGAGCAGCAGTACCTGGCAGCGTGGACGGGCTTGCGAGTGGCAGCGGCGCAACGAGAGAGACTGCTACAGGAGTATTACGACTCACAACGAGAGATCGTACAACCAACCACCGGTCCGCGGCGTTTTTTCGTACCTAACGACAAGTCCGGCAACGTTCGCGAGCTCATCAAGCTCCTGCGGAGTAACGACGTCGAGGTGGGAGTGCTGACCGCAGCGGCACGCGATGTACCGGTG
>DATMBI010000206.1:0-9133 GCA_035559375.1 Gemmatimonadaceae bacterium
CCACCTCGATTGCAACGTCCTCCTCGCCGTGCGCGAGCGCAGCATAGTTGTACGGACCCCTCTTGAAGAGAACCCCTTCGGAGACGGCCAGCTCTAGGAAGCGCTGTTCCCAGCGAGGATCGCTGAAGCGCAAAAACCACATGTGATCGCACCCCAAGACCTCCACACCAGCCAACCCGCATGCGGCGATAGCTCGCTCGACCGCGTCGCGGAGTGCGCGGCCGATTCGTCCCAACTCACCGCAAACATCCTCCTGCTCATAGATGTCGAGCACCGCACCGGCCGCAGCCAACGCCACCGTCTCCACAGCCAAGGTCGAAGAGATCCAGCTACGCGCCGCCGCGTCCATGATAGCCTGTCGACCCACCACCGCGGCTAGCGGGAAACCACCGGCTAGCGCCTTCCCGTACACGGCCAGATCTGGCACCACACCTGCAACCTCCTGATACCCAGCCCGAGCCACGCGGAAGCCAGTTTTCATCTCGTCGAAAATCAGGACCGCACCTGCCGCGTCGCACAGCCGCCGTGCCAGCACTAACCACTCCGTTGGAGGCAGGCGCTCCACCACTGGCTCCAGGACGACCGCGGCCAAGTCGGAACCTGCGGCCTCGACAGCGCGCTCCAGTGACTCCACGTCACCGAACGGAACGGGGAAGAAACAAGCACTGGCGCCCGGAGGCACTCCCGGATCATGCCGGTACCAGTCCAGCCACCCGAAATAGCCGCATCCGATCACGGCGTTTCTCGAGGTATAAGTTCGCGCTATCCGCACCGCGGCCGCGACTGCTTCGGCACCTGTCTTCAAGAAGCGAACCTTCTCCCCGCATGGCACCACCTCGCACAGGCGCTCGGCGATCTCCACTTCCAACGTCGGTGAAAGGGTGGCTACTTGTCCGGCAGCAGCAGCACTGAACGCAGCCCTCAGTATTCGCTCGTCAGCATATCCAGTGCTCACCGCGCCCAGCGCCATGCCGAGGTCGAGCAGCCGCTGCCCACCAGGCGTTACAACCGTACATCCACTGGCGCGAACGTAGTGAGCGGGCCCCGCGGCCCCCACGTCTCCGTAGAGCGCTTCCGGTCGCTTGCTTCCGGTAGACGCACCCCCAGGGATCAGCGATGCTGCGCGCTCGCGCCACGCGCCATCAGGATCCCCGGCGGCCGGGTCGAACTCGGGCACTTCCGACTCGACATCGGCGAACGGCCGATCGTCTCGACGCACACCCTCGTCATCACCTGAGCCGCCCTCTGGCTCGTTCTTCTCGCTAGACCTTCTAAAGAACCGTCCCAGACGCATGGGCTTCACTCTACTAATCCGAACTCGGCAAGTCGAGCGATGGTGCGGCGGAACCGTGAGTGGCCTGACGCTCGAGCTTCTTGCGGATTTCGATGGCGATGGCGCGCAGCAGAGAAAGTTCGCGTGCGTCCGGAGACGCTCGGCTAGTAATTGCCCGTAACGAACGCATGATGTGCTCCCGGTTGCGTGTCTTGAAGAAATCGACGCACTCCAGCGCTAGCTCGAGGTCCCGATAAAACTGCTGCACAGCCTCGAAGTCGGGAGGAGGAGCTGCCTTCCGCGGCGGCGCGATCACGCGCGTGGCATCGCCAGCCGCTACATGCAGCTCGTACAGAGCGACCATCACCGCCTGAGCCAGATTGAGGGACGCGTACTCGGTGGTAGGAATGGTGACATGGAGGTTGGCCAAGTCGAGCGCCTCGTTCGGCAACCCGCGATCCTCTCGCCCGAAGAGCAGGGCTACCGGACCTTCTCGCACTCGCGCCAAGAGTTCTGCTGCTGCCTCGCGCGGGGTTACGACTCGCCACTTGGCCGCTCGCCTGCGCGCCGTAAAAGCCGCCACCAGCACGCACTCGTGCAGCGACTCGACTAGCGACTCGCACTGGCGAACACGGTCGAGAATATCCTCTGTTCCATGCGCAATTCCGGCAACTCGCCAACGATCCAGCGGAACAGCATCCACCAACCAGAGGTCGCTGACCCCCATGTTCTTCATCGCCCGCACGACCGCTGCTACGTTGACCAGGTCCTGGGTCTGGTGCAGCACTACGCGCACGCCGTCCAGCAGACTACGCTTCATCGCCCACTATGCATATCGGTAGGTAGCGCTCCGGATCCTGGCGCGGACCTCTGATGTACACCCACTCTCCCGCCGCTCCGCTCAGCACCAACTGTCCGCGGCGCCGCTCGCGTGTTGGAACGGTCTCGTTGATCAACACGTCCAGCCAACCTCGTTTTTCATCGCGCGAGCCGAGTGCGAGCAAGTCGATCCATGCCAGCAGCTGGTAGCCGGCATCGATCTTCTGCCACTCTGCCCCGACGTCTGGCACCGGTCCGTCGTGCAGTATGTCTCGGATTATCACCTCGCCCCCTTCGCCCAATGCCATCAGCCACACGTGGTGTGGTGGATTGTCCAGAGAACGGTCACCCATGATGTGGAGTTGCACTCCATCTGCATTTATCTCCACGGGTTCGTTGTCCAGGTGATTTTCTAAAACCCGGCTCGACAGGCGCAGCTCTTTCTTGGCCACGGTTACTTCCACGTACAGGCGCCCTTCCGCAACGGCCAGTGCGACGCCAGCTTCGGGGCGCCCAGCCTCCTCCCAGGTTTCTTCGGAACGCCGGTAATGCGCCCTACCGAGGCGATAAAGGGGCACGCTAGTGCCCGCTGCGGCAGCCAATCCACTCAGTTCACCGACCGATCGCGGTGCTCGACGCAGTGTAGGGACCAGCAGCGGTTCCTTCGCTACGGCCGCCGGCTCCGGGACCTCGGGCCATTCGTCTAGGACGCCAGCCTCGAAGCTCATGGCTTCGGCCACCTTCCCGTCGCGCCTGGTGACGTTCCAAACGAGATCGCCCGGCAGATGAATGTCCTCCCACCCGCCTTCGAGAACCACCCGCACAGCTCCACGCTCCCAGTGCGCTTCCCTAACCGAACCGGACCAGTCCCAAACGGCTACGATCGCCTCTGCGCCACCGCGACAGCGGACCAGGAAAAACCAGCGCTCGGCTTGCCCAGGCGGTCCGGGTGCCAACAGTTGCCACCACTCGTGCTCCGGTGGCGGGAACAGGAAAGCCCTCGCCCCATCGGCACTCAGCACCATGTTGCCGCAGTGGCGCGCACGGCGCGCTTCACGCACGAAGGGGAACCCATCGCGAGCCGAACCAGCACCGCTCAACGAAACGCTCTCCCAACCCGGTTCGGTACCGCCACTCTGCAGCGATCCCTGTGCATGAATGGGCAAGTCGACACGAGTAGCCTGCCCCGCCTCCCATCGGAGGATGTCCACGATGTACCGTTCCATCACTACCACGTCCCGGCGCAGCTTGCAGTCGCGTCGAGGCGAGAACTTCGCTGCCACCCACGTGCGGTCTCCATCGTCCCACCAGGCGGCGAGGTGGCCTGCCGAGAAGGGCTGGGTACGCCCATCCACCAGCGGCGCGTTGTGGGCCAACGTGCTGCGATACCAGGGCAGCGTAGGAGACACGTACGAGCCGGTGCCGTAGTCTTCCAGTATCCGGCGGCTGCCGTTCACCAGCCACAGGTTGAGACGATCTGGATGGCCGTGCCCTCCACCGCTGTGACCGTAGTCCAGCGCAACGTACAGCGCTCCATTCGCCCGACGGACTACGGCGTAGCCCTGACCACGGAGGAGCACCGTCGCCGGCGCTACATCGTCGGCAGCTGGCAGCCGCGGAAGTGCGAAGAGCAACGACTTCCATCCCAAGTCGGCTCGCGTTAGGCGCACCCCCGGCACGTTGCGCTCTACCTCGGCCGTCGACCGCGCTCGTCCCGTATCGCCCGGCGGAAGTTCGGTGTCGTATAGACGTTGCAATGCCGCCGCCAAACGTTTGTCGCCCGGACGCCGACTCAGCCCCAACTCGCAAGACTCGGCTACCCGCCACTGGCGCAACGAGACGCCGTACTGGGAGTCTCGTCTCGCTGGGAAGGTCAAGTCGGGGAGGGCGGTCAGAAACGGTACTACGAAGCCCTCTTCGTAACGGGCCAGCAGCTCGAGTGGCACCTCCTTGCCCAGCGCAGCAGCGGCCGTCACCAGGTACCACAGGCCTCTATGGGCGAATAGATGGTAGTTCTCGCCTTCGTACCAGGATCCGTCCGCCAACATGCCACGCTCGAGGTGTGCGACTAGACCGCTCTGGCCATAGAGTGCACGGTCCACCAACTCCGGCTGCCCGAGGAGAACGCCCGCGGCGAGCATGGCAGCGTCGTTCCACACCTGGCGATTGGACAGCCCTTCGTCGTAGGAGGCGACGATCTGCGCCGACGGTTCGATCAGCCGCTCCCGCACCAGGCTACCGAACTGGGGGTCTTCGCCACCGCTCGCCTCCAGAAAATCGAGGGCGAGCACTAGTTGCAGCAGCCAAATGGATTCCAGATACGTGCTGAAGAACGGTCGCGACGGGCCCAGCACATTGTCACGGTTGGGATATCGCAAGTAGCTCTCGGAGACAGCGGCCAGGATCTGGCGGGTGCTATCGAGGTAACGTCCTTCCCCGGTAAGAGCGCCCAGAATCGAACCGTGAAGGGCTCGCTCGGCCAGCCATAGCTGGTACCCCATGACCCACCAAAGGTAGTCGTCTTCACCGCTATAGACGCTTCCACAACGGGGACAGCGATGCCTATCGGAGACCAGGGGATCGAATTCCAGAAGGTCACCGTCACGCCGGCAACGGCCACCATGCCGACTGAGCTTCGCCTTGGCCCGGGGGAGAGCGAGAACAGCGATGGCGGGGAGATAACGTTCCAGGTCTTCGCCTAACGAACGAGCTAGCGATGCCAGCTCCCCGGAGATGACGTCGCGGCGAGCCGCGAGGGTCTCTTTCGAACAGAGAATCACCGCTGTACCCCGCTGCGCTCCCACTCGGCAAGCGACACCAGCTCACCGCGCAAATCCATTCTCACACCCGAAAGGGAGGCGGACACACCTTGCACTCCGGTCGCATGGTAGATCCACGAAGCAGGAAGTTGCGCCGCCAGGACCTCCTGCACACGCGCCCACGCGTTCGCTTCCTCTGTAGGCGTTGCACTGGAACGCACGTGCGCGAACGTTCGATCCAGCTCCGGAGTGTGAAAGCCAGCATAGTCCAACGCACCGCCAGCGTGGCTTCCGTCGAACATCGCAACCAGATACGAGAGCGCCAGGTCGCCAGGAATACCCGTCAAGATGGCGTCGAATCGCTTCGGATTGCTACGAGCAATTGCCAAGAACGCGCCGAGTTCAGCCAAACGAATGTTCATCTTGATCCCTGCGGCGCGCAGATCCGCCTGCAGAAGCTGTTCGATCGCGTTGTCCCCGCTGCCGACGCTAAGAAGCGTGAACGCCAGTTCCCGGTCCCCCTTGCGACGCCAGCCGTCCGGACTCGGCCTCCAACCGGCTTCGTCCAGAAGCGCGAGAGCCCGGTCCCGTCCTGGCCTCTGCTGCCGCCAGAACCAGGGATGATCGGAGCGCACGGGACCTGCAGCCGCCTCGCCGTAACCCCCGAGCGCGACGTCCACTATTCGCTGCCGATCCACCAATGCATCGATGGCAATCCGCACTCGTACGTCGTCGAACGGTGGACGGCTGCAGTTGAAGATCAGTGCCGTGGCGAACAGCACGGGATACGAGACCACTCGTAGACCCGGCGTCCGGCTGACCAGGCCGGCCATTGCGGGTGCGATCCCGGCTACGTCGAGATCGCCACTCACTAGTCCGGCGAATTTCGTAGTCGGCTCGTCTACTACGGCAACCACGAAACGCCGCAGGCGCGCACTCCCTAGGAGCGCCGGGAAATCCTCGTTGCGCTCGAATATCCAGCGCTTGCCCGGCTCGCGGGCCACGAACCGAAATGGCCCGTTCCCGACTGGGCGAGCGCCGAACGGATGACGCCGCAGCTCCTGGCGAGGGACGCCCTCGAGGAGATGGCGCGGTACGAGCGGAAGCTCGGCCAACACGATAGGGAATCGCGGGAGCGGCTTGGCGAAGTGCAACACCAAAGTAGTGTCGTCCGCTGCGATCGCTGCTGCTACCACCGCCAACTCGGCAGCCCTAGCGTAGCCTGTCCGAGGATCTCGAGCAGCGTCGATCGTAAAAACCGCATCACCAGCGGTCACAGGAACTCCGTCGTGCCACCGCAGCCCCCCGAACAGCGTCATCGTCAGGCGCTTCCCATCGTCGGACCACTCCCAGCGGCGAGCGAAATAGGGTCTCGGTTGGAGAAGCGAGTCGAGCCGAGCCAACGTGACGAAAAGCGCGTAGCGATGAACCTGTAGCGCGAGAGGGTGCGCGGTAACGAGGGGATTGGCCGACTCCAGGTCAGCACCCGAAGCGTAAACCACGGTGTCCGCCGGCCGGCTGGGGGTACAGGCTGCCGCGAGCCCTAGAGCCAGGAACACCCCTAGCCCACCTCGGCGATGTCGGGTTGACGGAAATGGTTTAGCGATCATAATCCGGCCGTGACCGAAATGCTGCGGCGCATTATGGCCGCAATCCTACTGATCTGGCTGGCAGTGAGCTTGGTGTTCTTCGCAGTGCGTCTCGCACCCGGCGAACCCAGTGACTTTCTCCTGCCACCATCTGCGGCGCCAGAACAAGTTGCGGCGTTACGTTCGGAGTTGGGCTTGGACCGCCCGCTCGCCATTCAATATGTGGAGTGGATCGCTCGCGTGCTGCGAGGCGATCTGGGTGAAAGCTTCGCACATGGGGCGCCAGTCACCACAGTGCTTTCTCGCGCACTCCCCGTCTCGCTGCTCTTGGGCACCACGTCGCTTCTCTTGACGTTCGTTCTCGGTATCGGCGTCGCCACGGTTCAGGTCGCATTTCGCGGGCGCTGGGTGGACCGCCTCCTGACTGCAGCCAGTGTGGCATTGTACGCGGCGCCGAGCTATTGGCTAGCACTCGGCCTGGTTGCCTTCTTTACCTATGGTGTTTCCGCACTCGGCCTACCACCATGGTCGCGGCTGCCAGCTTTCGGACTTGCGTCACCCGCGTCTACGGGCGGTGGGTGGGGTGCGATCGCTGACGTAGCCAGACATCTAGTGCTGCCGGTGACTGTACTCACGGTCATCGGTGCCGCTGGAATAGCACGCTACGCGCGCACGGCACTCGTCGAGATAGCTCGCAGCGATTGGGTACGAACAGCCCATGCCAAAGGACTCCCGCATAGACTCGTCCTAGGCCGCCACATGTTGGCCAACGCTCTCCCACCACTGGTTGTCCTGCTGATGCTATCGTTGCCCGGCGTGGTAGCAGGTTCGGTCTTCGTGGAGAGCGTGTTCGCGCTCCCGGGCATGGGACGCGCGATGCTCCAAGCTATTGCAGCTCGCGACTACCCGGTTGTGATGGGAGCTACGCTGCTCTACGCGGCCATCGTTATCGTGGCCAACGCGGCCGTAGACGTCCTTTTGCAAGTAGTCGACCCGAGGCGGCGGTGAGAGCGGCCGAACGCTTTGCGGCCTGGACGTTAGCCCTGCTCACCGCCTCAGCGATCGCGGTGCCGCTTCTCGCTCCACGCGATCCACTCGCCATCGAGCAACTGCTCTCGGCACGATTGCTTCCTCCTCTCGCAGTGGATGCGGAGGGACATTTCCACCTGCTCGGGACGGATCGGTTCGGCCGCGACGTTTTGGTGCGCACGATGCTAGGGGCTCGCCTGTCGCTGGCGATCGGCTTGGGCGGCGCGCTGTTGGCTGGTGCCGTCGGTGTGGCGGTCGGGTTGCTCGCCGGCTGGAAGCGCGGTTGGTTCGACAGAATCGCGATGGCAGTCGCGGACGTGCTACTCGCGTTTCCTCGCCTCGTCCTGCTACTCTTGCTGGCCGCGCTGTGGCAGCCGGGAACGCGGACCGTAGTCCTAGTGCTGGCTAGCACCGGCTGGATGAGCATCGCTAGGTTAGTGAGGAGCGAAGTCCAGGGCCTCCGTACGCGTCCTTTTGTCGAGGGCGCTCTCGTCCTAGGTATTCCGCCTGGCCGTCTCCTAGTAAGGCACATTCTTCCCAACGCTTTGGCACCGGCCATCGTGGCCACGACGTTGGGAGTGGGAAATGCAATCCTCCTGGAAAGTGGACTTTCCTTTCTCGGCTTGGGCGTTCAGCCGCCGCACCCGTCTTGGGGCAACATGATAGCAGGAGGACGAGAATTGATCGTCACCGCCCCGTGGATAGCACTGGCGCCGGGGATTGCCCTCGTCATCACGGTACTAGCCTGCACTCTAGCCGGCGATGCCCTTCGTGACCGCCTGGCCGGGGAGCTAGGTGCCTCACTCCGCGAACGGGTATGAAGCTGCAAGCTGCCGTTCGCTTAGCGGGCGAGTACCGTCACGATCGCCCGCGGTAGCGCCTCGAAGGCGATTGCCCCATCGGAGACGGACAGAAGAGCGAGGGGAGTTTCGTCGATGCGGGCCAACCACGCCTCTCTCACCCCAGGCACCCGCCAGGCACCCTCCGTGGGCTCGTTGCGCAGATTGACACAGCGCATCACTAACCACTGCCCGCACTCGCTCTCCTTGATGGTCGTAGCCGCGAGACCCGATCCGGAGAGCTCGATGCCAGCAACGCGTTCCGGTAGCGCGCGAGCAGTGACCAGAGTGCCGCCTACGAGAGGCGCCAGAAAATCGTCCGAGGCTCGCTCGATCTCTTCCAGCAATGCCGAGTCGTATCTTCCGTGCGGCTGGATCGCTATCGTCGCCCGAAACCGGCCTAACTCCTGGGCGCCCGGTGTAGCCCTCGGGTAGGCTGCGTGCCCAGGCCGCTCCAGAAGGTCCGCTCGGGACAGCTCGCCCACGCTGCGCAAGAGGGTGACAGCCAAGATGCCACCGGGAAGAGCTTCGTACTCGGTGCAGCCATCGGCGTGAACTGTTACACCGGCGCGCTCGCCGAAAAGCGAAACATAGCGATGCAGCGGCGCGGAGTTGAGCGGAATTTCCATCGCTGCGTCCGTCGGATCGACCGCTATAGGCTGCCTGGCTACAGGACCGAACTGAGTGTCGGCTACCACACGCCCGCCATCCAACGGACCTTTCACGAGGCAACGCAGCCGATGGTCGCTGGCGCGATTTTCGCCCTCGATGCGAACGCGCACGAACGGCAAACCGGCGTCGAGCTCTATGCTGACCCGCATAGTC
>DATMBI010000207.1:0-10368 GCA_035559375.1 Gemmatimonadaceae bacterium
GAGATTGGATTGCACAGTGCGCCCACCTTCTATCGTGATCTGCTGTCCCAGCGCCTCCCCTAGACCGTCCATCACAGCGCCTTGTACCTGGTTTTCGGCGTTGCTGGGGTTGATGATGTGGCTGCCGATGTCCCCAGCGACCCATACTTTGTCGACACGGAGCTGACCGTCCTGCGTGACCGTAGCCTGGACGACCTCCGCGAAGTAGCCACGATGGCTGTAGTGGAAAGCGACACCCATCCCAGTACCGCGCGGAAGCTGTTTCCTCCCCCACCCCGACTTCTCGGCCACCAACTCCAAAACACCACGCATCCGTTCGGCATCGAAGCCTGGCGCTGCCCCACCTCGACCTCCAGCAGGTGCAGGAGCCGGTCCACCGCTGGCGAGTAGCGCCAACCGAAACTGCACTGGGTCGACGCCGGCAGCGTGAGCGAGTTCGTCTATGAACGACTGCACCACGAACGCGACTCCATTGCTAGTCGGAGCCCGCAACGCACCAGTTGGCACACCCAACGGCATCACGGAAACATCCAAAGCGAAATTGGGAACGAAGCGCTGCGGAAACTCAGTGGGGCTGATACCAGCAGAAGGGGTGAAGCGCTCTCCCTCCCCGAACGTGACGAAATGGTCCCGCCAGGCCACCAGCCGCCCGTTCGCGTCCACTCCTCCCTCCAGGAAATGGAATCCCGCTGGACGGTAAAAGTCGTGCCGCATGTCGTCCTCGCGACTCCAGAGCAACTTCACCGGAACCCCGACCTCCTTCGCTATCCATGCGGCCTCGACCACATAGTCGTTGTTGAGCCTACGCCCGAAACCACCGCCAGCACGGATCAAATGGATGGTGATGTTTTCCTCCGGAATCCCCAGTGTACGCGCCACCAGCGCTCTACCTGCCTGGGGAGTTTGCGTAGGCGCCCAGATCTCCAGCTTGCCATCACGATAGTGCGCTGTGCAGTTCTGCGGCTCCAGCGGCACATGAGCCAGAAATGGGTAGACATAGTCCGCCTTGACGACCTTCGCGGCCGTGCGCAGCGCACCCTCCACGTCTCCGTCCCGACGTAGAGTGCGCTGCGGCGGCCCCTGCGCCAGCTCAGCAGCACGCCGGGCGAACGCCGCGCTGCTCTGAGACGCCGCCGGACCGAGATCCCACTCGATCTGCAGCTGCTCACGCGCCCGGTGCGCCAGCCACCAGCTATCGCCGACTACAGCAACACCGCCCAAGAGTCCTGCCAGATCCGATCCACCCTCGACGACGAAAGCATGTCGCACACCCGGCATACGGCGTACTTCGTCGAGGTTCGCGCTGCGCACCTTGCCCCCGAACACGGGACATTTCTCGAACACAGCATAGAGCATACCGGGGATCGAAACGTCGATCCCGTATAGCGGTTTGCCTGTTACAATGGCGCGGTTGTCGACTCCGGGAATGCGCTTCCCTATGATGCGGAACTCTTTGGGGTCTTTGAGACGCACAGACTCGGGATCAGGCGGCGTTAGCGTAGCCGCCCTGCTGGCCAGCTCGCCGTAACGGAGCCTGCGCCCCGTAGGGCGGTGTACGACTACCCCTGGTTCCGTGCGACACTCTCCCTCCGGTACCCCCCACACTCCGGCCGCTGCCGTGACAAGCATGGCTCTCGCAGCCGCACCGACTCGGCGCATCGGCAACCAGTTGTTCGGTGTCGCGGTGCTCCCGCCCGCGGTCTGTCCCTGGAACTTGCTAGTATCGAGATCGGCTTGTTCCACCCGCACACTTTCCCAGTCGGCGTCGAGTTCGTCGGCGATTATCATCGGGAGCGAGGTTTTCACCCCCTGACCGATCTCCGGATTCTTCGCAACGATGGTCACCGCACCATCGGGCGTGATCTTGATGTAGGCGTTAGGCACGAAGTCGGCCGCGGGCGACTCGCTTTGCAGCTGCTCCAGTTTCGCTAGCGGTGCGAAGTAAGAGGTCAACAAGAAGCCACCACCTGCTACCGCACCCACCTGCAAGAACTGGCGCCTGTTGAGGACGACAGTGGAATCCATGGCTACCTCCTCAGCTCCGACTTATGTCGGGGCCGCTATCGTCTCGCCCACCTGTAGCACCCGCTGCCGCCAGTTCAGCAGCTCGGTGTACGGCCTGGCGTATGCGCAAGTAAGTGGCGCAGCGACAAATGTTGCCATTCAAAGCAGCGTCGATATCCGCGTCCGTCGGGCGCGGTCTGCGCCGCAGCAGGGCCGCCGCCGACATTATCTGGCCCGCCTGACAGTAACCGCACTGTGGAACATCGAGCTCCATCCACGCTCGCTGCAGCGGGTGGCTACCGTCGGGCGACAGTCCCTCGATCGTCGTGATTTCGGTCCCCTCGAACTCGGAAACGGCTCGGTTGCAGCTGCGCACCGCCGCACCGTCCATGAGAACCGTGCACGCACCACACTGCGCGATCCCGCACCCGTACTTGGTACCCTTTAGGTCCAAAACGTCCCGCAGTACCCACAACAAGGGCATATCGGGCGGCACGTTCACCGTCACTGTCTTGCCGTTAACCCTCAGTGTCGTTGGCATCCTTACCTCCCGTTCGGAGCCGCGAGCCGAACTCTAGTGCCGTACGTAACGTTTCAGAGACCGGGAGCCGACTTCCGCTCCATAGATCACGCCATTGCGGTCGACAGCCACGCCCTCGGCGGCACTCGTGTTCGTCGCGTTCTCCACCGGATCCGGAATGAAGGCTATCACGCGACCGTCGCGAACACTTCCGATGCGGATCCCGCGCTTCCACTCACTGCGATTACGAGCGCTACCCACCGAGCCCGACTCCGAATCCGCCACATAGATCATGTCGTTCCTGTCGATAAACAGCCCGCTAGGGCGGGAAAACTGATACCAAATGTCCAGCAGCTTCCCGTCCTGATCGAATACCTGAATGCGATTGTTACCCCGATCTCCTACGAACAGCCTTCCTCGCGAATCCATCGCCAAAGCGTGCGGTTGATCGAACTCTCCGGGGCCGCTGCCCCTTCGCCCCCATTCCTTCACGAGCCTACCCGAGCGGTCGAACTTCAGGATCCTGGCGGTTGCCGCACTGTCGCTCGAGTGCCCCTCGGCCACGAAGATGTCGCCGTTGGGAGTCACCAGTACATCGTTAGGCTGCCAGAAGTAACCTGGCGCCCGCGCTCCACCGGGAGTACCCAGTGTCATCAGTAGCTCTCCGCGCGGGCTGAATTTGAACACTTGGTGACCGATGATACGTTCCGGCTCCGGTGGAAGCGGCGCATCGGGTGGCTGACCGCGGCCTCTGCGCGGCCGATTGTCCTGGCCGTCCGTAACCCAAACATTTCCCTCGTGATCGACGAAGATCCCGTGCGGAAATACCAGAAGACCGGCCCCGAAGGCAGTGACGAGATTTCCGCTGGAGTCGAATTTCAACACCGGCGGCAGGTTCGAGCCCAGACAAGAGTTCTGGCCACAGCGCTCCGCTACCCAGATGCTCACGCCATCCCGATCGATGTCCACCGCGCTCGTCGACCCCCACGTGCGACCCGGAGGCATCTTGGCCCAACCCTCGACGGTGCGATATGGATTGGGAAGGTCGTTCGTAGGCGAAACCGCCACCCCCTGGCCCCCAGCAGGGAGTGCCAGCGACAGCGCTATCGTCACCGCGGCACACCAGCGGATGCGGAACTCACCGAGACCGATCCTCATTGTCCACCTCCTGCTGGAAGAACACGAGCACCCTGAGTAGCAGCCCTGGTCCCATGGGCCGTACGCGCTTGAACAGCCGACCAATACCCGTGCAACGCCCTAGAAAGCATGCCACTCGGCAGCGAGTCTATGAGCACCTTTCGTAGCGCCTGCTCGTCCGTCGCCAACTCCTCGGCACCAGGCGGGAAGCCATTGAGCGACAGTATGTAAGCCACGATGTCAACGTAGTCCTGCGCCGGTAAGATGCCAGGATTGTCCTCTGGCATCAGAGTGCGAATCGTTTCGAACAGGTCGAAAGCCGTTCGCGACAGCCATTTGACCTTGAACGCTTCGCCAGTGTACTCCTTGGCCGAGTGACAGCTCAAGCAAAAAGACTTGTACGCTCCCTCTCCGCGGCGGGCTTGCGACTCGGTGTAAGCACCACGCGAGGCAAGCTTCACCGAGCCATTTGCGCTGGTGTCCTGCGCACCGGCCGCAACTGGGCCACCGACACCGACTGCATGTAGCACGACTATGCTCAACACCAGGTAGAGCCGCCTCGTTTGTACAGTAAGTACGACCATAATTGGACCTTTTTAGCCGCGTGTCCGTGGAGTGCCCGCCCGATACAGCGTCAATTTGTAAGATCGGGAACGCTCCAGCGCCAGAACCTACTGCCGTTCCCCTCCTGGAGCTCCCCACCCCCGCAGCGCCAAACCCAGGATCCGCTGCAGCAACGCAGGATACGTTATCCCTGCCTGCGCAGCCGCTGAGGCGAATTCCTCACCCATAGCGATCTCGGGGTTCGGGTTGGCTTCCAAGAACCACAAAGCCCCATCCTCGCTCAGCCGGTAGTCCAGGCGCGCATAGCCCGACAGACCCAGGATGCGATAGATGCGCTTGCTCAAGTGGGAGATCCCTACCTCCACGCCCAGAGGCAGACCCGTGGCCGGTCGCTGCTCTATGCCGTGCCGCTTCTGATACTCCAGGTCGTGCTTGGCACGCGCAGTCGCGATGAACGCCACGGGATTCTGCGGATGCTCGAAAACCAACTCGCGAGGAGGCAATGCCGTCAGCCGCTCGTTACCCAGCACACCGACGTAAATCTCCCGGCCGTCGATGAACTGCTCGGCGATGGCGTCCGTCGCAACCCTGCGATGAACGAAGGCTACGCGCTCGGCTAACTGCTCGTCGTCGTGTACTACGGATGCCTGTGAAATTCCCAGCGAGGCGTGTTCGGTCAGGCTTTTTACGATGAGGGGAAAGCGCAGCCGGCCAGGGCGTCGTACCTTGCGCCCCCTCGGAAAAACATGGAAGTCGGGAACGCGAATGCGGTGGAAAGCCAGCAGCTTCTTGCTCAGCGCCTTCTCCCGCGAAATCATGAGACCGCGGGGATTACAGCCCGTGTACGGTACTCGCAGTAGCTCCAGGAAACTCACCACATTCTGGTCGTAGAGGACATTGCCCTGGAACTCCTCCAGTAAGTTGAAGGCGACGTCCGGCCGGAAATCCTCCACAGCCTGGCGGATGAGATGCAGCTCCTCGCGTACTCCTAGCGAGCGTACCTCGTGCCCCAGCTCGCGCAACGTGCGAACGACGTCCCATTCGGTTTTCCAGGCGAACCGTTCCTCGGCTGAATAACGCTCTGCGTCTTCCGGAGGCACGAGCTCCGGATGCATCAGAACCAGTACGCGCAATCTTCTCCCCGCGCTCACAGCGGTATGCGCTCGCGGCGCCCAGGTGCGTAAAGGTAGTGCATGGTTTTGACGGTGAGCAGAACGGCGAACTGCATGAGCACATCCCGCTCTGGACCGGCCACCCGGAGTCGTAGATCGCGGCAGCGCCCGATCATGTCGTCCAACACGATGTTGAGCGTGTACTGGTATTCGCCAGTCCACTTCGCCACGAGCCGCCGGATCTCCGCGCGGTTGCGGCGTAGAAACGCCGCCGCTGTCTCGTTGCGCCGATGACGCTGTTCTTCCGAGAAGAGGCGCCTCAGATCGGCGTCGTAAATATTGGGAAACTTGACCGTGTACTTACGGCGCCGCTGGCCGTAGTGCTCCGCCAGCGTCCGCTCGATGCGATGCAGCGGCTCTACCTCGCGTCTGCTGTTTACTAGAGGCTTAGCAGTAGCGATCTCCGCCATAAGCTCGTCGACGTACTGTAGTTTCCGGAGCGCCGGCCAGCCTGCGTAGCGGCGCCGCCAGTCGCTTCGCGGGCGCAGCCAAACGGCGAAAGTCTCCGCGAAATCCTCGTCAGGATGGCTCTGAGCGTACCAGAGTCGGAGATGCTGAACGTAACGCTTGCTCGCCGGATTGGGCCGGTAGTACTCGGGATAGCGCGTGGAGGACTTCCCGAAGAGGGCTTGCCATTTGCGACGCCGCTGCAACTGATAGGCGTGTTGTATGGCGTGCCCAGTTTCGTGCCGCAGGATCTTCATGCACTCGGAGCGCGAGGCTCCCTCCACATCCAGCAACTGATCCCGCTCCAAGCGCCTCAGCCGAGGGTGCACGAGGTAAAAGGGGATGGCGAATCCAGGTACGTCGGCAGGTGAGAACCAGTCGTCCGAGAGCCAAACATGCGGCCTGAAAACGATCCCTCGGTCCTCCAGCTCGCCGTAGAGCTTCTGGACCATCTCTTCGAGCCAAGTACCCTCGATCCGCAGAGGCAAGTCCTTCAGACGTAGGCGGAGCAGTTTTTCGTTCGAGAGGCGATGCCAGCTCATGGCGCTTCTATCGGCGCTGGCTGCTCACGGCAGCTGCAGCAGCATGTGCTAGAGACGGAGGAAAGATCCCCGCCCGCTGGCTGGTGCGCCATACCCTGCCCGACCTCGCCCTTGCAGCAGGAGGGTACAGGAGGTTACAATGCTGGAGCGAGAAGGCGCGCGTGGTGCGCGCAAGTCTTAGACGACTGCTCGGGAGGGCCTCGCTACAAGCGAGGCCCTCTTCTGTTTCCGCAGCAGCTCTCGCCCGAGGTCCACGGTGGACCTTTCGTCTAAGACGCAAGTACGAGTGTTCGGATGGTACGGCATTACCGGACTCCGATCACACAGCACGAGAAGGAGCAGGAAATGCGTATCACCGGCACAGTCAAGTGGTTCAACGACCAGAAGGGCTTCGGCTTCATCACCCCTGAGAACGGCCAGAAGGATTGCTTCGTGCATCATTCGGCCATCCAGTCGGACGGTTTCCGTTCGCTGGCCGAGGGCGACCGGGTCGAGTTCGACGTGGTGCAAAGCCCCAAGGGTCCCGCGGCCGAGAACGTCGTTCGTATCCGCTGACCGGGATTGGCATCGTGAGCAGGGCCGGTGCGACATCGCACCGGCCCTGCTCTGCTTGGCGGAGGCGTGTTTTTGCGAGCCGACTCCGAATTTCACCGAGGGGAAAATATGATCGAAGTGACGGTAGAGGTCAGCGAGTCGCTGGAGCGGGCACTCAAGCGCTTCAAGAAGCAGGTGCAGCGGTCTGGGTTACTGAGGGAGCTGAGGCGGCGGCGCCAGTACACCAAGCCCAGCACCGCCCGACATCACAAGTCGGCAGCGGCACGCCAGCGACGTGGCGGTCGTTAGGTTAGCCGTTAGGCGACTGCGCAAGAGAACGAGAACGGGTATCACCCGGCGAAAACGTTCTGCTCTAACCACGCGACCAGCCGGCGATCGACGTCGGCCTCGCTCTCGCCGGGCACTTCCGGAAAGACAGGCCAGCGTTTGCCGGAACTGATGAGGAACCAAGTGGGCGGCGTGGCTTCACGGTCACGGCGTTTGTCCGCACGGATTCCGTCGTAAGTCATGAAGTGAAACTCTCGGCCGCGGTGAATGACGACACGCTGCAAATTCTTGTACGCTGGCATTAGCTAAGGGTTACAGTGAACGAAATGCGGCACCTGCATTTCGCTTACAGGACGAGCTGGGCGCCGCGCCGGCGCTCGAACGGATTCTCGGCGTAATTTAAACCATCGCCCGCCCGGCTGCACGTCGCGACCGTCGCCCCAACGTGTAAACGAGCAAGGCGGCCGACCAATACGCAGCCAGCCAGTGGTAGGGCAGCTGCGATCCGCTGCGCCACGGAAGGTATATGCCACCCTCGGGTCGCACCGAGTGGATGAAGCCAAAGAGGGCCAGCAAACCGCACGCACCGAGCGTCAGCAGAGCTGCCCTGAACCGCCCGTCGAGGAGGTAGGCTAGCGCAGCGCCCCATAACATCGCAGTGAGTATGAAGCCGGAGGAGAGCATGACCATTACACCCGCGAGCTGAACCAGCGACATACTGGTTATCCCGGTGCGTGCCATGACCCCATCGGGATCGACCGCAGCCTGCAGCAACGCTCCGTCATGAACCTACGAGAGAAAAACCTGGACGACCACCGCCACAGACGGCAGAAGAGCTAGTGTCACCGCTGCTATATGTCGTCGCGGCGTGGCGCTGTACGCTTGAGCCGTGATTTCCAAGCCGATGAACACCAGTATAGGCGCTAGTGCCGGACGCGGTAGCAGGGCCGCCAGGAAGGCGAGGTAGCCCAGAATCCCGCCCGCACCTACGAACAGGCCCGTAAGGAGAGTGTACCCCGCCCTCCCACCCATGGCCTTGTAGGCGGGATGCCCGATGTAGGGTGTCGACTGGCTTACGCCTCCGCACACTCCTGCTACCAAAGTCGCTACGGCTTCGATCAACAGGATGGACCTGGTATCGTAACTGTCACCGGCCACGCGGGCACTTTCGGTGACATTGATGCCGCCTACTATGGTCAGAACCGCAAAGGGCAGAGCCAGCGGCAGGTAGTCCTGCAACGCCGCGCGGAAGCCGCCGACGAAGCCTAACGACGGTACGGGCAGGCTGACCGCGAGCGTAGCCGGAGGCAAGGCTGCAGGATGCACGCTCAGCTCCATAGCGCCCATCACGTAGTACAGCGCCGACCCCACAGCCACCGCTACCAGCACGCCAGGAAGTCGCCCGGGGAGTGGAAAGCGGGCTACCACGGTGTACAGAATGAGCCCTAGGGCAACCATGCCTACGACCGGTTCCGAGAAGACCTCGCCCAGTTGTAGGGCACCCAGCAATGCCACGCCGACTCCCGCGACAGAACCTAGCAAGCCTGCCTCGGGAATCGTTCTTCTTATCCGCTCGCCGGCAAAGCTCATCGCGACTTTGAACAGTCCCACCAGCACCATGGTCGCCATTCCCACCTGCCAGGCCACGAGTGCGGCTTGTTGCTCCGGGTAGTGTGTCTTGGCGCTCATGAATGCCGGCCCCAATACCGCGAGCGCCATACCTATGGTGGACGGAGAGTCCAGCCCCAACGGCATGGCAGTGACGTCGGACCGCCCGCTACTCCGCGCCAGCTTCACGGCCAACCAGGTATAGGCAACGTTTCCGACAAGCACCCCGAGTGCGGTTCCTGGAAACATCCGCCCGAAAACGATCTCGGGCGGAAAGCCGAACCCAGCCACGAGGATTCCAGCTAGCACGGCTAGGTTCACCACGTTGTCGAGCATGAGCCCGAAGAACGCGTTGACGTCGCCAATGGCGAACCACTTTATGCGGTCCGGCGCGGCTGTGTTCATGGAGTCCCTCCGAGCTGGGGGACTGACGCTACGCTCGAACGACTAGGGCCGCAACCCGCGGGCGTTCACCCCTCCCGAGGTTAAGCCAGCGTCTTTGGCTCGGGCAGCATAGGAGACTCTGTCATGAGCCTCAGCCGCACTCGCTGAAACCGCACACGTGGCACTTGACGCACCCTTCGGCGAACTCCAGCTGCGATCCACAATCGGGGCAGGTTCCGATGAAGGCACGCGCAGAGTCCTCGCCTTCTATGAAGGCAAGCGTTCCTTCGGATGCCGTCACTGCTTTGGCCTTCACCTGCTCAGCGGCCGGCGGCCGGCCCGCCGCTAGCGGGTCGCGTATCAGCTCCTGCTGGATCCCCTGCTTTTCCTGCCACCACTCGTACAACGCGATGGCAATGGCGTCGGGCACGCTGAGGACCTTGTTGGGACCGAGTCCGACCGCACGATCGCTAGAGATGCCGCGGAGCTGTTTGTGGATAGCCATGAGCGGAATCCCAGAACGAAGTGCCAGCGAGATGAGGCGACCCATAGCCTCCGCATCAGCCATAGCGCTTCCGCCGGCCTTGCCGAGGTTTATGAATACCTCGAACGGTTGACCTTTGTCGTCCTCACTGATATGCACGTACATCGTTCCTAACGGCGTCTCCTTTCGGATCGATGTACTGCGCAGTTTGTCGGGGCGCGAGCGCTTGATCCGGCGCTGCATGTTTTCGGCCTCGGCCTCGTACAGCGCGCGCTTCAGCCTCTCGATCTCCGCGTTCAGCTCCGCGATCGTACCCTTGAGCTCGGCGATCTCCCTGCGCTCTGCGTTACTGTCCCTAGCCGACTTCGCCTTCTCCGTTGCACCCGTGGACAACACCTGGTTGTCGCGCGATCCGTCGCGATAAACCGTCACACCCTTGCATTTCAGGCGATAGGCCAGCTCGTAGATCGTACGAACGTCGTCGACAGTAGCAGTGTGGGCGAAGTTGGTCGTCTTGGAAATCGCCGAGTCGGTGAACTCTTGGAAAGCAGCCTGCATGCGGATATGCCACTCGGGGCTGATCTCGTTGGCTGTGACGAACACGCGCTGCCAGCGTTCCGGCACCTCGGGCTGCTTGACACTCCCGCTACGCGCTATGCGTTCCATCAGCTCGTCGCTGTACCA
>DATMBI010000208.1:0-6509 GCA_035559375.1 Gemmatimonadaceae bacterium
CGACGAAGCGGTCGTAGAGTTCGTCCACGTAGTATTTGTTCTCGAGCAGCCGCTCGATGAACCTCTCCGCTTGTACTGCAGAGCGCTTCGGTACCAGCCGCTCCGGGTGAAGCTTCAGTCTCGCAAGCAGTATTCCCGCAACAGCGACCAGAACCGCGACGGTCACCAGTAGGAGCTCCGTCTGTAGCGGCAAGTGTCCCTCGCCTCCCTGCGTAACCACACTAGCCGCCTGACCAGTGACTGGTTCTAACCAGTGGGCTAGCGCCTGAATCGGACGCAGCCCCAGGTGCTCTGCATATTGTGGGAGGTTCAACCACCCTGCGAGCAGCGTCAGCACTCCTAACGCCGCTAGCGGTACCGTCATAACCCAAGGGGCTTCCGCGAGGTACCGCTGTTCGCGTTCGCCAGTTCGATTGGGACCGTGGAAAGTGTACAGCATCATGCGCGTCATATAGACCGCCGTGACCAGTGCACCCGCCAGTGTCAGTGCATAGACAGCGTACAGGATCGCATATCCTGGCACGCCAGCCAGACTCGTCTCGGCTAGCACGGAGCCGTGCGTACGAGCGATAGCGGAAGCGAGAATCTCGTCCTTCGAGAAGAACCCAGCCAGCGGAGGGATTCCAGCGATGGCGAGAGTAGCGATCCACATCAGCGCCCAGGTAACCGGTAGGTAGTGCCTCAGGCCACCCATGTTGCGCATGTCCTGCGCGTCGTCGTGCGCCCCAGTGGCATGGTAGGCACGGTGCATCGCGTAAATGACGGAGCCGGAGCCGAGGAACAGCAGTGCCTTGAAGAATGCGTGCGTTACTAGATGAAATATCCCCGCTGCATATGCCCCTACACCCACACCGACGAACATGTAGCCCAGCTGCGAGACCGTAGAGAACGCCAGGACCTTCTTGATGTCCCACTGCTTGAGCCCTACTGTCGCAGCCAGGAACGCTGTAAGGGCGCCGATAGATGCCACCACTAGGCTAGCTGTAGGTGTTGCCGCGAAGAGCGACGCACTGCGAGCTACTAAGTAGACGCCCGCGGTGACCATCGTAGCGGCGTGAATCAATGCCGATACAGGGGTGGGTCCCGCCATAGCGTCCGGGAGCCACGTGTGCAGCGGAATCTGGGCGCTCTTGCCTGTACATGCGAGGAAGAAGAACAGCGCTGCGGCGCTCGCTACAGCGCTCCCGGCTCCAAGCCGCTCCACCGTGGCCGGCAGCGACGCGAAGTCCAGCGTTCCGGCGTTGGCAAAAATGATGAACATGGCCACCAGAAACCCGAAGTCCCCTATCCTGTTCATCACAAATGCCTTCTTACCCGCATCGGCATTCGCCTTGTCGTCGTACCAGTAGCCGATGAGGAGGTACGAGCAAAGACCGACCCCTTCCCATCCCACGAACATCACCGGATAGCTGGCACCCAGCACCAGTACCAGCATGAAAGCCACGAACAGGTTCAAATACGCGAAGTAACGCGGATAACCAGCGTCTTCACGCATGTATCCGACACTGAACACATGTATGAGAAACCCCACACCGGTGACCACCAGGGCCATGACTATCGACAGCTGATCCACTTGCAGCGCGGCGGCTATCCTGAGGTCACCGGTAGCGATCCACGAGAAAAGATGTCGAACGAAAGGAGTCTCGGCGTGCGCCGACCTCAGCGCTCCGAAGATAGCCAAGGTCAGCAGAAAAGAAGCTCCCACGACAGCCGGTCCCACGAAACTGACGATGGCCGCGGCAGGGTGTCGAAAAGTACCGTGCTGATGCTGATCCTCTGGAGTATGGACAGCGCCGTGAGACGAGTGTGCGGTCGCATCGGCAGAATGCCCGCTACTCGCACCGTGAGCTGCAGCTGGATCAGGTGGACCCAGTCTTACGGACGAGAAAAGCGACAGGGCACCGTTGACGAGGAAGCCGACGAATGGAATGAGGGGCACCAGCCAGATTAATTCGGCCACGGACCCTGCCAGAGCGTGCCCCGCGATACTCTCTTGTAGCGGCATCAGCCTCTGAGGAGCCTTATGTTTTTCAAGTCCACGGACTGAACGTGCCGGAATATGGCGATTATGATCGCCAAGCCGACCGCAGCCTCAGCCGCCGCCACAGTCATGACGAAGATAACGAACACCTGACCGGACATCCCGTACAACCGTGACAGAGCTACGAAAGACAGATTGACCGCGTTCAGCATCAGTTCCACGCACAGAAAGATGATGATGGCGTTGCGGCGCGTCAGCACTCCTACGGTTCCAATCGCGAACAGCACCGCAGAAAGAGCCAACGATTCGGCGATCATGCTACCCTCCGCTTGCCCACGACGAGCGCGCCTATGATCGCTACGAGAAGAAGAACGCTCGTTAGCTCGAAAGCCAGTAGGTGCTCGGTGAAAAGAGACTGCGCTATGGCACCGGCACTACCTTTCTCGCGTACCTCGCGCGCCGGATCGAACTGCGCGGCTATCAACGCCTGCGGGAACCGAGCCCGAACGATGACGCCGATCTGCGCTAGCAGCACGAGTGCAACGAATCCAGCGACGATCCACCCCCAGGTACCACGAAGGTCCGACAATTCCTCGGGACGGCCGAGGTTGAGCAACATGATGACGAACAAAAACACCACCATGATCGCTCCAGCATACAGCAACACCTGGACCGCGCCGACGAAATGGGCATCCAGCATCACGTAAAGCGCGGAGAGTGCGAACATCGTGACCACCAGCCACAGTGCCGCCGCCACTGGGCTCTTGCGCGTCACGAAGGTCAGGGCCGCTGCGATTGCGACGAGGCCGAAAAGATAGAAATGGAATTGGTAGAAAAAATTCGGCATAGCCGTTGGGCGAATCTATTCTCCAGACGGATCGGACGGGTCCCATAACTCGCAGACCGGGTGTGTCTGCGACACGAGACGCTCTAAGTCGTAAACGAAACCCTCTCGACTGTACTCCGCGTTTTCGTAGTGCCGACCGAGGTGGATGGCTTCTTCCGGACACACCTCCTGGCAATAACCACAGAAGATGCACCGGAACTCGTCTATTTCGAATATCAGTGGATAGCGATTGCCGTGCTCGTCCTCGCCAGGGACCAACTTGATGCAGTTGGCGGGACAAACTGTCGGACAGAGGCCGCACGCCACGCACTTGGCTCTACCATCCTCGGTAGTCAGCATGCGGTGCGTACCGCGCCAGCGCCGCGAGAGTGGTTCCCGTTCCTCTGGGTACTGTGTAGTCACTTTGTGCGGTCGCACCAAGTGGCGGAGCGTATTGCCGAGTCCCGAAAGGGTGGCTCGAACGTAGCTGGTATCCTGGATTGGCCGCTCCAATACCTTCACACCGATCGCCATCAGGACGCTCCTCCAGGCAGCGCAGCCACCCCTCCCAGGCGACCGGAGCGCCGCAGTGCAGCCGCTCGCAGGCGCTGCAACTCTGCGTCGCTCAGACGGCGGTACGCCGGACCGATGAGGCGACCGCGGTCGAGCACAGCGAACAAAAGCGTCAATAGAAGAAGGTTGATCCCGAAAAGAATCATCCCGTAGCCGAATCCGCGTTCGAGCCCAGCAGCGTCGAGGGCTAGCACGACAGATGCGACTACGACTATGTAGGCTAGCGCCAGGGGAAGGTTCACCTTCCAGCCGAGCGCCATGAGTTGATCGTAGCGGAAACGCGGCAAGGTCCACCGTATCCAGATGAAGAAGAACAGGAAGAACGCGGTCTTCGCGGCAAAAATCAGCGCCGACAGGAGCACCATTCCGAAAGACACCGCCCTGGTGTTGTCCGCGTTCGTGAAGGGAATGTCCCAGCCGCCGAAGAACAACGTAGCGACCATAGCGCTGGCCGTGATCATGTTGGCATACTCAGCGATGAAGAAAAGCGAAAACTTCATAGCTGAGTATTCGGTGTGGTAACCGGTGATGAGTTCCGATTCGGCCTCGGGTAGATCGAAGGGAAGTCGGTTGGTTTCGGCGAAAGCGGCTATATGGAAGAGGAGGTAAGAGATCGAAAGGGTAAGCGCATTCCAGACGTGCATAGCCGCCTGCTGATTCACGATCTCGTTCAGCGTAACGTTGCCAGCGAGGATGAGAACTGGAATGAGCGACAAGCCCATGCTTACTTCGTACGAAATCATCTGGGCACTCGAGCGCAAACCACCCAGAAGGGCGTATTTGTTGTTCGAGGACCATCCAGCTAGCACGATGCCGTAAACTCCGAGGGACGTGACGGCGAGGACGAACAGGAAACCTATGGGAAGATCGGCAAGCACCATCTCGATCCGCCCCCACGGTGATGCCCACGGCGCTGCAAACGGGATGACTGCCCAGGCCGTCAGCGCAGGAACGAATGCTATCATCGGAGCCAAGAGGAAGAGCGCCCGATGTACGTGCGACGGTAGGGTCTCCTCCTTCATGATATTCTTGATGCCGTCAGCTATCGGTTGCAGCAGACCGTGCGGGCCCACTCGATTGGGACCGTGCCTATCCTGGATCCATGCGGAAATCCGGCGCTCCGCCAGCGTCAGGTAGGCAACTCCCACCATATAGACGGTAAAAAGGACGATAAGCTTGACTACGGTAGCCCAGAACCACGGCCAGAAAGGAGCCGGCGCCTGCGGATCGACAGGCTGCAGCATCGCGAGCAACGGTGCAGTCATCGCTGCACCTCCATGACCGCTAGTGGCTCTTCCTCCGCGACTGCCAGCTGTCCCTTGAGGCCCAGCGAAGCATAGCTCAGACCCGCGAAAGCGGGGTGATTGGCAGCTAGAAGTGCGAACACGTCAGATGGCTGGCTAGCCGCGACACTGTGCCCCAGTCGCTGCAGCAAGTCGGAGAGGATCCACCAAGCTGGCCGTGCCAAACCGGGAGCTGCCCGGGCCTGGAGGTACCTCTGCACGCGACCCTGACAGTTCGTGAAGGTGCCCTCTTCCTCCGCGTAGTTTGCCATAGGCAACAATACATGTGCCTTGGGTAGATCCTGCGGCACAACGGTTCCGATGAATACCAGCGCCGAAGCTCTCGCGGCGTGCAACCGATCGTCGCCGCTCAACTCGTGGTCCGCGACCACGAGCGCATCGCCACTTCGTAGATCTGCCAGCGGAGTGTCGCTGCGCTCGAACCCCACCAACGCGGCTCCCCTGGCGTTGGCTGCGCGATCGGCACGTAGCGCCAGGTTCGCCACCCCCGGGAGAGGCGCCTCCGGCCCCGTTGCAACGCGGAACGCTCCGCCACCGCCACTACGCGCCGCCAAGGTAGACAATAGGTAGAGCGCCTCGTTGGAAAGGTCGGGCGACGCGAGAACGAACACCCTTTTACCGCGCAGTATCGCGGCTGCACCGTCGAGGGCTACATCCCAGTCCACAGGCTGGTAACCCTGTGCGGCGGAGACCGCAGGCACTTCCAACCGATCCTGACGGTTCAACCACCGATAATTGAGCCGACCGTAGTCGCACATGAAAAATCCGTTCACCTCATGATTGGGCCGCGGCCTCAACCTAACGACTACGTTGTCGCGTGTTTCTATCGTGATATTGCAGCCCTGGCTGCACCCTGTGCAGATCGAGGCTGTGCGGTCCAGTTCCCACGCTCGTGCTTTGTTGAGAAAATCCTTCGACAGCAGAGCTCCGACCGGGCAAAGATCGACTACGTTGCCCGACCACGGATGGGTCAGCTCTCTTCCCTCGAACAGACCGATGTAAGCCCGATCGCCCCGCTCGCTGACGTTGAGCACCGGGTCCTGCGCCACCTCTTCCATGAAGCGCACGCAGCGAGTGCAGAGGATGCAGCGGTTGGGAACGTAGAGTACGTCGCCGCCGAAATCCTCGACAGGGTTGAAACGCTTCGGCTCCCGATAGCGGGAGCCAGGCGGTCCCTCCATGTACGTGTAGTCCTGCAACTCGCACTCGCCCGACTGATCGCAGATCGGACAATCGAGCGGATGATTGATGAGGAGCATTTCCAGTACACCCTGACGCGCCTTTCTCGCGCTCTCGGAGTGCACATGTACCACCTGACCTTCGGCCACAGCCGTAGCGCAGGCCGGAGCCAGCTTGGGAGCCTTCTCTACCTCGACCAGGCACATGCGGCACACGCCGGCCACAGACAGCCCGGGGTGGTAGCAGTAGTGCGGTATCAAGACCCCTACAGTCTTGGCTGCCTCTAGTATCGACGTACCCGCAGGAACGGTGACCCTGCGCCCCTCGATGGTTAGCGTGACTTCGGCAGAGGAGGGTGTCATGCCAGTTGCACGGGTATGGGATGTACAGTGCGTTGCCTGATCAGCGCCTCGAATTCAGAGCGGAACTTCTTTATCCCCGATACCACAGGCGCGGCACAGGAATCACTCAACACGCAGATCGTCTTTCCAGTCATGTTGTCCGCGATGTCCAGCAACGTGTCCAGATCTTCGAACGTACCATCGCCGGCCACGATCCGCTCGAGAATCTTGGTCGTCCAGGCGGTACCCTCCCTACATTGGGTACACTGCGCGCAACTCTCGTGAGCGTAGAACCGGGCCAGCCG
>DATMBI010000209.1:0-2688 GCA_035559375.1 Gemmatimonadaceae bacterium
AAGGTGTGCTGAGCGAAGTAGTGACGCTTCATACGAATTGTCCCGAGCGGCCAGACGTCGATGTGCTTGTCAAGGTCCGAGGCGTGCCACCTGTGCGCGCCAACTTCAGCCGACTGGCTCTCGCGCCAGGTGAGACGAAGATGCTAAAGTTCATCGACTGGCAATCAAGGCCGCTCTTGCTCGCAGGCGCACACGTATTACCACGTGGTGCCGTGGAAGCGACGGTCGCAGGTCAGGAACTTCTCGTTCAGCGTGTCGCTGCGTCCGGTTGCAGCCTCTGCTCAGTCAGCATTCACGATTCAGAAGAAAACACATGCACAGTACTCATCGATCTGCCGTGATCGGCGTGTTCGTTGCGGCCCTGTCGTGCACGTACCTCTTGGTCGGCAGCGTTCGTGTCGGTTTGGCCGCCGACGAATGCAAGCAATTCGGAGCCGCGTATCCCGCCTGTTCTGGCTGTGCAGCCACGACCGACTGCCGGTTTTGTGATGGTTCAGAATGCGACCCTGTATACTCTGAGCTGCAGCATGTCGTATAGTCATCAGCCGGGAACCTCTGGCCGGTTATTGGTTACACTTCATAACCAGCCCTGCTACCACCTATACGGATGCGCCTCCAACGTGAACCCATGTCCGATCGGCCCGAATTGCTACACGGGGAGTATAATCGCATCGGGTCCGCCGAATGCGACAATCGAAACGCAGGGTGCGGTGTGTCTGTAATCACGTATGCGACGGTAGACATTCGCTCCCTGGCGACCGCCTTTCTCATGTGGCTGCCGGGAATCAGCGGTGACGAGCGGCCCGATGCGCTGTCCCGGGCTGTCGAGGCCCGATCTTCGATCCGGTCCGCGCTTATTTCCGGGACGCAACGGACGCCGCAACACTTCACCGGCGTTCGCAGCTTTGATGCGATGGCGGCGGGCGGAGAATACGGTTGGACATTCGGCGTGACACCGGGAAGTGAATCTCCAACCGGGGCAGACGGACTTCCAAGCGATCAATATCCGGGTACATTCGCAATCGGTGAGTACACGTGGGCGGTACGCCCAGGTGACATACAGTCGGACGCCTGGCCATCGAACGAGCGACCCCTGATTGACGTTCGGACGCTGGGCCTGACAGCGAGCCCGGTGTCTGGAGACGCGCACGATGTTGTATGGCGCGGACACAGACAGCGCATGGCCCCCGCGCGGAGATACGATGCGCGTCGTGACGGTGCTGTCCACATCGTTCGAGCCGCCGATGGAGAAGTTGTTACGACTTGGCGAATCGACGCCAACAAGGGTTGGAATCCGGTTGGTGTGACTTTAGAGATGGCAGGAGAGGTGATAGCCGAGAGCAGGGTGGAGTTGCACCAGTTCGGCGAGAACTGGTTCCCGTCTAGAGCGGAGTACTTTCGAAAAGGATACATGTCTGGCCGCGAGGCGGCAGAGGTGCTCGAAATACACAGCGCAGTGTTCAATGATCCTTCGCTTCCCGAGTTTCTGACTCCCGGCGATATCGGAGTGGACGTCGGACATACGATCCTCCTTCGCCGGGTCGGCCAGACGGAGTCTTTTGGGTGGGACGGCAGAGAGCTCGTCCCATCCCAGGAGTTCAACACGAGGCTCGTTTCAGGAGAGGTCGTTCTGGGCCGACGGTTCCTTGAGAATGCGGCGAGACTCACTGCGATGGATCGAGCATGGCGGGAGTCCCGTCGCAGCGCGCCTCAGCCGACGACCGTGTCCCTGAGCGAATGGGAGAGATATACGCTCGATTTCATTGCGCGGCACGGGCTGAGCGAGGAACAGCGCCAAGTGGCCCTGCGCGTGCTGCGCCGGTGTCAGGACGAGGCCGCACAGGTGGCGCGGGGCATTTCGGGCAAGCTTAAGACGCTCGACGACGAGGAGCGGGCAGCGCGATCGCTTCCGGAGACAGTGCGAAGCAGCAAACTCGTTCTCCTGGCGCAACATCGGACGAAGTTGCTGGCCCCTGTGGAGTCGATCTTCGAAACACGACTGAAACCCGGATTGGAGAAGATACCCACTCGCGCACAGAAACTCGCGGCCGAAGCAGCACGCAGCCGAAGACCATAGCTCTCAGCCCCGTAGCGACTCACGTTCAGTCATCGTGGTGTTCTCTGTCTGACATACTTGCTTCGGGCAGTGTTGCCGTCGGCGCCCGCACGCCGAACTCGTGGACCAGCCGGCCGCCCTCGTGGGCCGCATTCGCAAGCGCGACCAGCGACCCGAGGTAAACAAGCAGGAACACGCTCGCGCCCCAGAGACTCGCCGCGGGCATCCACTTCGCCCTCACCACCTGCGTGACGACGATGAGCGCGGCGTAGACGACCGTCAGGCCCGCAAACAGATTCCGCACGAACTCGCCCATCTCCTCGTGCCGCTCCAGCACGGCGTGGGCGGCCGCGGTTCGCTCAGCGATCTCAGCCGACGCCTCTCCGGTCGCCGTGGCGACGAAAGCGGCGACGGTGCCGAGCGCCAGAGTCAGCAGGCCGGCCAGCCGCCAGGCCGGCGCATGCCGCGGCGCGAACATGCCGAAGAGGACGAACAGCGGCACGATAAAGAGCAGCGCGATGGGGAAGTGAATCACCAGGGGGTGGAGGCCTTCCCACGGCGGAACCGGCGGTAACCAGGACACAATGTCTTCCTTTCAACCCGGTGCGGGCCTCGCGGCCCCCGCCCGGCCG
>DATMBI010000210.1:0-9780 GCA_035559375.1 Gemmatimonadaceae bacterium
CGCTAGCGGTGCTACAGGCGTTCTGGTCATCTTCAGCACATGCCAAAACCAGAGCTATTGGAAACCTTTCCTAACCCGTACCCCGGGCGATCCTACGTAATACAGATGACGTGCCCGGAATTCACCTCTCTCTGCCCCCTCGGTGGCGTGGAGTCTGACGCGGCCGAGCTGAGGCTCCTACAGGGCGGCGCTCCGGATTTCGGAACCGTGTACATAAGCTACGTGCCGAGTGACCGCTGCCTGGAGCTCAAGAGCCTCAAGCTGTATCTCTGGAGCTACAGAAACGATGCCATTTTTTACGAGCGGGCGGTCAACCGCATCTTGGACGACTTGGCCCGGGCCGTGAAGCCCGTGTGGATGCAGGTTGTCGGGGATTTCAACGTGCGAGGTGGGATCAAGTCCGTCGTGACGGCTGCGGTCGGAACGCGGCCGACGGACTCGCCCGACGTGGCCTTCCATCCGCAGCGCTAGCGGTCGGACGGGTTGGCGCAAACCGCTGTCGTCGTTACGTTTCTGAGCCCGGGCCAGGTAGCTCAGTTGGTAGAGCAGCGGACTGAAAATCCGTGTGTCGGCGGTTCGATTCCGTCCCTGGCCATTCCGTGTGTGTTTGCGGTCAGCCGCGTGTACGCCGGCGCGGGGCCTAGTGGCCGAGCGCACGAATATTACTTCCATAGAAGAGCTCTTTAGCCCCCCAGTGAGAGTTTGCGACTGGTGCGGCTATGAATCGAGCATCGCCGCCAGCCATGGTCGATCCCCAGTCATCTAGCGGCGCTGCCGATCGCAAGGTGGCGTTTCACCGTGAATTGGCCCGCTTCCCGGCATCGCTCTTCCAGTTCGATCATCGGATGCGGGAAGGTTGGTACAGCGACCGCTACTTCGTTCGTACCGCTCGCACGATCGCCACGAGTGGAAAAGATCCCGTGGTGTGCATGCAGGTCTTCGCCAAGAAGCACGGGGTGATAGCTGGCGTATATGAAGTTATCAGGATGTTACAGACGCAGTTGGCGCCGCACCCTGTGAGCGGTCGCGAGTACACGCTTCGCGATTTCGTGGTGGAGACGCTGGTGGAAGGCGATAGCATCGCTCCCTACGAAACGGCTATGCACATCATTGGGCCCTATGTAGCGTTTGCGCATTTGGAGACCGACTACCTGGGTGTGCTGGCTCGGCGTTCGCTCGTAGCCTCTAACGTAAGGCGCGTGATAGAAGCTGCCCGTGGTAAGCCGGTAATCTTCATGGGTGCCCGGCACGACGACTGGCGGGTTCAGACTCCCGACGGCTATGCAGCCAGGGTAGGTGGTGCTGGCAGTGTTTCGAGCGATGCTGGTGGAGCCTGGTGGGGTGCCTCGGGTGTAGGGACGATGCCGCATGCACTGATAGCCGTCTTCCGCGGCGACACAGTGGCAGCGACATTGGCCTTTGCGCGCTACTGCCGCGAGCGCGAACCAGATGTCAAGGTGGTCAGTTTGGTGGACTACCACAACGATGTCGTACGGGACTCGCTGGCTGTGGCGCGGGCCATGTGGCGGGAGTTCGGGCCCGGTTCCCTTGCCGCTGTGAGGGTGGACACTAGCGAGTCGCTCGTGGACGCGTCGCTAGCCGAGGAAGCGGAACGCGGAGGACGCAGAGAGTATTGTGGGGTCAATCCGCACCTCGTGCGCAAGCTTCGCGCGGCGCTGGATGAAAACGGTTTCCGAGACGTGGGTATAATAGTGTCGGGCGGGTTCACAGCCGCCAAGATTCGTAGGTTCGAGGAGGAGGGTGTCCCGGTAAGCGGGTACGGAGTGGGATCGAGCCTGCTAGGTCACAACGACGGCGATGCCGACGGCCTACTCAACGACTTCGATTTCACGGCGGACATCGTACAGGTCGATGGCGAAGCCGAGTCGAAGGTCGGCCGACGCTTTAAACCTAACGAGAGGCTCGTGCGGCTGGATCTCGACCTGCTGGAGGACCTGGAAGCGGAGGTTGCAAGATGAAGGACCGAGGTAACGTTGCGCGCGTGGGGTGGGTTGTGGACGTCCAGAAGGACTTCATGGAGCCCAATGGGCGCCTCTACGTTCACAATCTCTTCGATCCGGCGGATCCGGGTGCCAAGGAGGCTGCTCCGGCGATCGAAAAAGCGGTACGCTGGATGCGCCAGAATTGCGACGTGCTGGTCTTCACAGGTGACTGGCATGCCTACGGCGACCGCGAGATCGATCCCGTAGCACCGGATCCAGCCAAGGAGACATACGCGCCGCACTGCATGGGGCTGTCGCCCGATCCTGCGGAACGGGAAGGTGCTGCCTTAGTGGAGTGGGTGACCGGTGGAGAACCGCTCTTGGTCTTGCCGCGGGATGCCACTCCAGAGCAGGCGGAGGAAATAGCGCGCCGGGCGGTCGAGGAAAGGCGTCCCGTCTTCGTTCAAAAAAACGAGTTCTCGGTCTTCAAGGGGAACACAGGTGCGGACGCTTTCGTGCGTGCCTTGCGCGAGCGGCTGGGTGATCGTGTGGAGTTCGTAGTGTGCGGGGTAGCCACGGACGTCTGTGTTCGCCACGCCGTCGAAGGGATGCTCGACAGGGGACTGGCCGTGCGGGTGATCCGCGACGCGACATGGGGGCTCGGGCTCCTGGGACCCGAGGCGACGTTCGATGCGTGGGCGCGGCGAGGTGCGCAGCTGACTTCTGTGGCCGAGTTGCCGGAACCGGCGGTGAGCGGCAGCCCAAACAGGCTAGCAGGCTCCGCCTGAAGGCTATGGCTGACCCGGCAGCTAGTCGGCGGAGTCCTACCTAGGACTAACGGCCCGAACCTGTAACGCGAGCGCGGTAGCTCTGTGCGCTGCGCTGCGGCAGCGGTATCGTACGCCAGCTCTCGGCTTTGAACCGCGATCCAACGAGCGCGCCTATGGCGCCACCTCCTGCCGCTCCCGCGGCAGCGCTGAGCAGGCGGTCGTAACGCTTCGTAGGATCAGGGGGCTTGGCCACCGCTGCGAACACGATGCCGGCCGCGGCCCCGAGTGCACTGCCGATTGCGGTACCTCGCAGGATGTAAGGCCGGTGAAACGGGCGCTCGCCGAGCGTGGTCTCCAGCCGACCGATGTCATCCAACGCAAAAGACCAGATTCCCCTGCCGCTGCCTTCCTCGAACACGACAAGCGTGTCCCCGCGGAGTTCCAGGTAATTGGCGACGAGGGGCGCTACCATCCCCTGGGCTGTGACGCGTACCCGTGCCCCTGGAACCAATGGAAGTCCTTGGGGCTGTGCTTGGTCCGGCCGCTGGGGGCTCGCACTCCTCGCCGTCACCAAAGTGAGTGCCAGTAAGATCGCTGCTCGCAAAGGTTCTCCGGTCGCTTACGTGCTGGTGCCTGCTAATGCGGCTCAGAGGCCGCACCCATTAGGACTATCGAAAGTACATGGAGTAAATTGCGGTAGTCGCCCTCTGAACGAAACCGCCCATGACTTCCACTGTCACGCCTGACACCCAGACGCCACCCGGTCTGTCTCCAGTGGCGGTCGCACTTCGGGCTTCCGAGATTCTCCGCATAGCCGCCGAGATACGTCAACTCGTTGCAGCTGGACACCGTATTTACAACTTTACGGTAGGCGACTTCGATCCGCGGCAGTTTCGCATTCCCGCAATGCTAGAGGAAGAGACTGCTGCGGCTCTGCGAGCGGGGGAGACCAACTATCCGCCTTCCCCCGGCCTGCCGCTGTTGCGGCAGGCGGTCGCTGCGTATTACGCGCGCGAGCTCGGTATCGACGTAGGAGCTGAAAATGTTCTCGTTACCTCGGGCACTCGTCCGGGTGTTTATGGTGCGTACAGAGTGCTCGTTGGCCCGGGGGAGCGTGTCGTCTACGGCGTGCCCTCGTGGAACAACAACTATTACGTCCACTTGGTAGGTGCTCGCGGTCACGCGGTGGAGTTCGGACCCGAGGAATCCTTTCTGCCGAGCGCCTCCAAGTTAGCGCCGGCGCTGAAGGATGCGAGGCTGCTAGTTCTCAACTCGCCGCTCAATCCTTGCGGTACGGCATTCACTGCCGAAGTGCTGGGTTCGATAGCCGACCTAGTGCTGGAGGAGAATTCACGGCGATCCGCCGGCGAGGGGCCGCTCTACTTGCTGTACGATCAGGTCTACTGGCCTATCACGTTTGCCGGGGTGCGCCATGTGAACCCGGTGTCGCTGAGGCCAGACATCGCGCCGTACACTGTGATGGTGGACGGTATCTCGAAGGCATTTGCGGCTACTGGGCTGCGAGTCGGGTGGGTAGTCGGACCGCGCGAAGTGGTGGTGGCGATGGATGGCATCCTGCAGCATGTCGGCACGTGGGCTCCGCGCGCCGAGCAAGTGGCAGTGGCGAAGTTTCTGCAGGCGCCGGAGGCGGTTGCCCAATACAGAGCATGGCTCAACGAAGCTGTCGAGGCACGCCTAACGGCGATGTTCGACCGTTTGATGGCGCTCCGAGCGCGCGGCTTTCCGATCGACGCTATCCGGCCCGTGGGCGCGATCTACTTGAGCGCTAAGATCGACATCCTGGGCCGGCGGCATCGTGGAGCGCCCTTGCGGTCGGTGGAAGAAGTGCGCCGTTGGCTTCTCGCGGAGGCGGGGCTAGGCGTCGTACCCTTCTCGGCATTCGGGAGCAGCGATAGACCTTGGTGGCGGTTGTCGGCCGGTGCCGTATCGGTGGACGACATCGAAGCGGCCATGGACGCTCTGGCGGCCGCGCTAGAGCGGTTGGGCGACGTCTGAGTCGATATCTCGTTGCAGGTGTAGCACTTAGCTGCTGAGCTAGCGCCAGGACTGTCGCTGTGCCGATGCTATGATGCTGCTATTGCAGCAGGAGTACGAACGCTTCATCCTTTTATGCGAATCTATGGATGATGTGCCGCTCCCCGTACTGCACTCGCTTGGCGCAATTGCCGACGCCACGCGCGGAAGAATCTTGTTGTTGCTCGAGCCGGGCGAGATGACCGTAAGCGAGCTTTGCCTAGCGGTCGAGCTCCCCCAGTCCACGGTTAGCCGTCACCTCAAGGTGTTGGTGGAAGGCGGCTGGGTAATCGTGCGGCCAGAAGGGACGAGCCGTTTTTACTCCTTAAATCCGGACCTTTCGACCGAGGCACGCGACCTTTGGGGAGTGGTGCGACGCCCCCTTGCGAATACCGCCGTTGCAGCAGCTGACAGCGCTCGTAGAGAAGCGGTGCTGGCTGCGCGGCGCAGCCGGGCCCGCGACTTCTTCAGGAGTGTGGCTGGGCGCTGGGACGCTCTTCGTGGCGAGCTCTTCGGTAGCACGAGCGACATCCTTGCCTTGCTATCGCTGCTGGACCCCGGATTGCGGGTGGGCGATCTAGGATGTGGCACCGGGTGCGTTTCGGAGCTTCTGGCGCCGCTCGTGCAACGGATAGTCGCTGTGGATGCTTCGGAAGAGATGTTAGCCATGGCTCGCAAGCGCCTGGGAGGCTTTCCTAACGTGGAAGTCAGGCACGGCGAGCTGGAATCGCTACCCATAGCGGACGAGTCGCTCGATGCCGCGCTGCTTTTCTTCGTGTTGGGATACGTGGCGGAGCCTGCCAGAGTCCTCGCGGAGTGCCGCCGGGTGATCGCCCCACGAGGCCGAGTGGTCATAGTGGACCTACTTCCTCACGCGCGCCCCGAGTATCGTTCCGAACTCGGCCAGGTTTGGCTCGGCTTCTCGCACGAGCAACTGGCGCGTTGGGCTTCGCAGGCGGGCTTCAAAAAGCTGGAGATGCGACCGCTACCGCGCGATCGCTCGCGCAAGCAGGAGGCTCTTTTCGTAGCGGTCGCTTGGGAGAGCGCCGTAGGGCCCGGGGAGTGGGAGGCCTGTCGCACCGGCGAGTCGAGAATAAACAACGGAATAGGAGTACTGCAATGACTGCAACTGCTGGGACCGGAGTGATCGCCTTCGATGCAGCCCTCGAGCGTCCTCCTTTCAAGGTGAAAGATCTCGGCCTAGCGGAATGGGGACGCAAGGAGATACAGCTAGCCGAGCACGAGATGCCGGGACTCATGGCTTTGCGCGCCGAGTATCGGGGGAAGAAGCCACTGGCCGGGGCTCGGATAATGGGCTCGCTACACATGACGGTCCAGACCGCCGTGCTCATCGAGACTCTGGTGGAGCTGGGAGCAGAAGTGCGCTGGGCTTCCTGCAATATTTTCTCGACTCAGGATCATGCCGCGGCTGCCGTAGTCGTAGGACCTAACGGAACGCCGGAAGATCCGAGAGGCGTGCCCGTCTTCGCCTGGAAGGGAGAGACGCTAGAGGAGTACTGGTGGTGCACGGAGCAGGCGCTGATGTGGCCCGATGGTAGCGGTCCGACCCTTATTCTAGACGACGGTGGGGACGCCACGTTGCTGGTGCACAAAGGCGTGGAGTTCGAACGAGCTGGGAAGGTCCCGGACTTCGATCCTGAGCGAGATCCAGAAGAGTGGGGAGTCGTGCTGGCGCTGTTGCGCGCAGAGCAGCGCCGTCATCCAGGACGATGGACGAGAGTCGCTGCCGGTATCCGAGGAGTGTCGGAAGAGACGACTACAGGGGTGCACCGGCTCTACGAAATGATGCGGTCCGGCACGCTGCTCTTCCCGGCGATCAACGTCAACGACTCCGTAACCAAATCCAAGTTCGACAATATCTATGGTTGCCGGCACTCGGTGATCGACGGTCTCAACCGCGCCACGGACGTGATGTTGGCCGGCAAGATCGCAGTAGTTTGTGGCTACGGTGAGGTCGGGAAAGGGTGTGCTCAAGCGCTACGTGGTCAGGGAGCACGAGTGGTGGTGACCGAGATCGATCCCATCTGTGCACTCCAGGCCGCCATGGAGGGGTACCAGGTGACGACATTGGAAGAGATCGTAGCGGAGGCCGATATCTTCATTACCGCCACCGGCAACAAGAACGTCATCACCGTCGAGCACATGGCTCGAATGAAGGACAAGGCGATCGTGGGGAACATCGGCCACTTCGACAACGAAATCGACATGGCTGGCCTGAAGCGCGTCCCCGGCATTCGTCGCGTCAACATCAAGCCCCAGTACGACGAGTGGATCTTCCCCGATGGCCACTCGGTACTGGTGTTGGCCGAGGGACGGCTTCTCAACCTGGGCTGCGCTACTGGCCACCCTAGCTTCGTAATGTCGGCGTCGTTCACTAATCAGGTGCTGGCTCAGATCGAGTTGCATCAACATGCCGAGCGTTACGAGCGCAAGGTGTATACGCTGCCGAAGCACTTGGACGAACGGGTAGCTCGACTCCACCTCGACAAGCTCGGCGTCAAACTGACCCGACTCACTCCTGAACAGGCCGCGTACATCGGCGTACCAGTCGACGGGCCCTACAAGCCGGACCACTACCGCTACTGAGCGCGGAGTTGTATCCCCGCTCGATGCAGCGCTTCTAGCGCTGCGTCGAGGCGCTGCGGTCCTCTTCCCCTCACCGGGAATACCGCAGCGCCCAGTCGGGTCAGCCAGTGAGCAAAGAGCTGCTGAATCTCGGCTCGGGCATATGGTCGATCGCGCACTCCGTCGGCGGCCCACGGAATGTCGATGTCGCAAAGAAGGTAGGCGTCTCCGAGGCGACGTTGCGCCTCTTCCACGATCCAATCGGGGCAGGCGCCGTAGTAGTGCTGAGCATAGACCACGGTGCTCACGAGATCGGTGTCCAATACAAGGATGAGGGGACGCGGATCGAGCTTTTCCAACCGAGCCAGCGCCCGGTCTTCTGCCTCCATTTGGCCTCTCGCTACGGCCTCTACATCTTGCGGGCCCAGGGGGCGCGAGAGCCACTCGGCGTAGCGGCGTGCGAATTCGGGGACCCAGATGGTGCCGAGTTCGCGAGCCAGCTGCTCGGCCAGCGTGGTCTTTCCCGTACATTCGGAACCCGTGACGACGATCCGCCGCACGTGTTGTGGCCAAGCGTTGCTCATCGTACGTAGAGGTGCGGTTCGGAAGAGGTTATTGCACACAAGCTGACATCGTGCTCGCGCGTGGCCAGATGCACTCTGGCGATTCCGAACGACGCCGCAACTGGTTCGAAACGTGCGATAGGAGAGGCCAAGTCTAGCGCGGTCGCAGTCGCACGATTCTATCGTCGCCAGCCGTCGGGTTACCGCGGCCGTCGCGATTGCTGGTAGCGAGGTAGATGGAACCGTCTGGCGCGACCAGCACATCGCGCAGCCGTCCGAAGCGACCCTTGAAGAGGGTTTCCTGGGCAACTACCGCGCGGCCATCGGTGGAAAGCGCTAGCCGTACAAGAGCGCTTCCCTTGAGTGTGGCCAGCAGGAGGCTACCGGTCCACTGCGGGACGAGGGAGGCGCCATAGTAGGCCAGACCAGCTGGGGCGATCGTGGGTGTCCAAGCGACCAATGGTTCGACGACGGCGTTAGCCTGACAGAAGGTGATTTCGCTGCCGCCAGCATCGCCATCGCACCATCCCCGCACGTTAGGCCATCCGTAATTCCTTCCCGGGAGGACGATATTGATCTCGTCGTTGTCTGCGGGGCCGTGTTCGCTACTGTAGAGGACTCCTGTGGGGCCGAACGTCAACCCTTGTGGATTACGATGTCCTGAAGAGTAGATCGCGTCGCCAAAAGGGTTTCCCGGCGCAGGTCGCCCCTCTAGGGTGAGGCGCAGGATTTTACCAGCTAGCGAAGTACGACTTTGAGGAAGAGCTGTATTGGCAGCGTCGCCGGTGGTCACGTACAGCAGTCTGTCTGGGCCGACGACTACGCGGGCACCGTTATGGATCGAGGCGCCGGGTATGTCCGCGATCAGTGTGTCGTACGGCTGAACGAGGCCGCTTCCATAGCGCAATCTCACCAACTGGTTGCGAAGCCCCGCCGGACCCTGGTAGGTGTGCACGGCGTAGATGTACGGTTGCGCTGGAAAATCTGGGTGGAGCGCCAAGCCCATGAGGCCACCTTCCCCGATTTCCGCCACCGCTAGTTCGCCAACCCTTTCGATGCCGCCGCTGCGTGGATCGACCCGAGAGATGAAACCCGGCCGCTCGCTCACCCAAAGAGTGCCGTCGGGGCCCCAGAGCAGTTGCCATATCGTGTCGAAGCCTCCGGCGACGGTCTCCGCCACGAGTTCTGGTTCGGCTGGCGATGCCGGTTCCTGACTAGTGCGACTGCAACCCCCGCTCAACGCTACTGTCAACCACGGGCCGTAAAGCCAGTAAGTGCTGTAAGCGCGTCGTGTGGTTACGGAGCGGCGCATCACGCACCCAAAGCGGTATCCAGGAGCTGGATCGCTTCCTCGGGGGTTGCCACGAATCGCGGCTGTCGCTCGCAGCTCAGTGTGCTGAAAAAGACGCGTACCTCCGGGGAGGTGCCTACGAACACTGTCGGCTTCGCCATTCGCATGGCTAGCGCAGCTTCGGACGCCGTACCGGCGCTCATGCCACAGACTGTGACGGCATCGCAGACCGTGACCAGGAGGGCATTCCTAGCCTGGCCCAAACCAGTGGGAAGCGCCAGCGAGAGGTAAGGTGATGCACCGCTGCGGTCTGTCCCCGGCAGAATTCCTAGCGACAGACCTCCCTTGCGGCTTGCCCCGCGACAGGCTGCGTCCATGACCCCCACTGCCAGGCCGCCCGTAACTACCACCCATCCCTTCTCGGCAAAAAGTCCGCCTAACGACTCAGCTAGACGACATTCGACGGCACTCGCATCGGCACCCGGTCCCACCACAGCGATCAGAGGCCAGGCCATAGCACGCCCCCCGCCGCATCAGTCGCCGCCGGTCGCTCCCCGCGAGGCAGGCGCGTTACCGGTGTGGCGTGCCTTCTT
>DATMBI010000211.1:0-3013 GCA_035559375.1 Gemmatimonadaceae bacterium
TGAACCGCCGTGGCCGAGCCCCGCTGGTGTGCGCAACGGAAGAGTAGCACGAGGTGCTAGGATGAGCGTCACGCGCGAGCATCACGCTGCTGGTCGGAAGAGGGTCAACCTCGTCGAAGCCCGTTGGCTTGGCGACGAGTCTTTCGTGGCCGGGCACCCGGGCCGGCCTACGATTCGCCTCGACGGTACCGGGAAAACAGGGCCCGGTCCCGTCGAGGCGCTCCTTTGCGCCCTGGCGGCTTGTGCCAGCATAGACGTAGTGCAGATACTTGCTAAACGGCGCACGCCGGTCGAAGCGCTGGAGATCAGCGTGGAAGGAGATCGGGCTGACGCCGTGCCGGCACGCCTCACGAGAATTCGCTTGCATTTCCGAATCAAGGGCTCCGAAATAGAACCCGAGCAGGCCGTTCGGGCGGTAATGCTGGGGGTAAGCCGGTATTGCTCGGTCCGAGAGTCGCTGGATCCCGCCATCGCCATCAGCGCCGATCTCGAACTCAACGGCTCTGCCCCAGTGCCCGTGGATTTAGCGGAGCGCTAGACCGCACCGCGCTTGAGGCTCCACTCCTTCCAGAGCGAGTAGGCCGCTGGGAGGACAAGGAGGGTCAGCACCGTACTACTGACCATCCCACCGATCATAGGTGCGGCTATGCGCTTCATGACACTCGCTCCGGCACCACCACTCCACATGATGGGGAGGAGACCAGCGATTATGGCTGTCACAGTCATCATCTTGGGGCGCAGTCTCTCTAGCGCACCTTCGACTATCGCTTCGTAAAGGTCGCGCGTCGTGGGTGTCGTAGCAGCACTCAGACGTGCCTTCCAGGCCTGGTCCAAGTACAAGAGCATGACGACACCGGTTTCCGCAGCCACTCCGGCCAGTGCGATGAAGCCGATGGCCACCGCCACCGACCAGTTGTAGTCGAGGGCCCAAAGGTACCAGACCCCTCCCACGAGTGCGAACGGAAGCGCTAGGAGCACCATGAACGTTTCGGCCATGTTCTTGAAGTTGAAGTAGAGAAGCAGGACCACGATGGCGAGAGTAGCTGGAATCACCACAGCCAGGCGCGCCTTGGCTCTCTCCATGTACTCGTACTGGCCGCTCCATTGCAGAGTGTAGCCTGGCGGAAGCTGCACCATGTTCGCCACTCGTTCCTTCGCATCGCTTACATACCTGCCGATATCGCGCCCTTCCACGTCCACGTAGATCCAGGCCGTGGGGACCGCGTCCTCGGTACGCACCACCATAGGCCCCGCGGTAAGCTCGACACGCGCCAGCTGGCCTAGCGGGATCTGCGCCTGGGGGGGAGCAGCAGCGCCGCTCGCACCCATTCCCGTCATTTCGACCATATTGCGGGAGCCGGCCGAAGGCACTGGCACCAAAACGTTAGCAAGCAGCTCCGGTGCGTCGCGCAGCTCGCGCAGGTAGCGAACACGCACGTTGTAACGCTCCCTCCCCTCCACGGTCTGGGTGATCGCCATTCCACCGATGGCCGAGGCGATCGCATCCTGAACATCTCCCACTGTGAGTCCATAGCGAGCGATGGCAGCTCGATCTATGACGATGTCGGCGTAGTAGCCCGAGGCCACACGCTCCGCGAAGACACTCCGTGTTCCCGGCATGCCTTGCAGTGCTGCTTCGACCTCGCGCGCTAGTCGCTCGAGTTCTTTCAGATCTGGCCCGAAGACCTTGACGCCCACAGGGGTACGTATTCCCGTAGCCAGCATGTCGATGCGCGCGCGGATTGGCATGGTCCAGGCGTTCGTGACGCCGGGCATTCTCACGGCAGAGTCCATTGCGGCGATCAGCTTCTCGTAGGTCATACCAGGTCGCCACTGCCTCTGTGGCTTCAGTGTGATCGTCGTTTCGATCATGTCCAGTCCAGCAGGGTCGGTAGCCGTCTGCGCTCGCCCCGCTTTCCCCCAGACGCGTGCAACCTCGGGAAAGGTGGCCAGGATACTGTCCTGTGTCTTTAGAATCTCGTGCACGCGTGTTACACCCACACCGGGTAGTGTTGTGGGCATGAAAAGAATGCTCCCCTCGTCTAGCGGCGGCATGAACTCGCTACCCAGCCGTGACCAGGGGATCCAGGTGAGTATCACCACGGTCGCAGCGCCCGCTACGACCGAACCTCGGTGCGCCAGCGCCAAGCGCAGAAAGGGCGCATACAGGGCGCGCAATACTCGGTTGAGCGGATTGGTCCACTCGCGGAAGACTCGCCCGCGAACGAAGAGACCCATCGCTACTGGTATCAACGTTACCGATAGCAGCGAGGCCGCAGCCATAGCGAACGTCTTAGTGTAGGCCAAAGGCTTGAAGAGCCGGCCTTCCTGCCCTTCGAGGGCAAAGACGGGGAGGAAAGAAACAGTGATGATGAGGAGGGAGAAGAAGAGTGCTGGGCCGACCTCCTTGGAAGCCGCCAGTGCGATCCCCCAGCGCTCATCGGCAGAGAGAACAGCCGTATTCATGCGTTTCGTCTCTTCTCCGCCACCGCGGGTCGTTATAGCACGTTCCAGGTGCTTGTGCATGTTCTCGATCATGACCACTGCAGCATCCACCATGGCACCTATGGCCACGGCAATGCCGCCCAGTGACATGATGTCTGCACCCACCCCTATCCAGCGCATGGCGACAAAGGCCAGCAGCACCCCTAAGGGGAGGGTCACTATGGCAACCGTTGCAGAGGCGGCATGGAACAGAAACGCCAGGCACACCAGCGCTACGATGATGCTCTCCTCGATGAGCGTGCTGCGCAGCTGTCCTATCGAGCGATCGATCAGATCGCTGCGATCGTAGACCGTGTGCAGTACCACTCCCGGCGGGAGACCAGCGCCGATATCTGCCAGTCGCTCCTTGACCCGATGGATGGTGGATCGAGCGTTTTCACCGAAGCGCATCACCACGATGCCGCCCACAGCCTCGCCCCGCCCATCCAGGTCAGCTATGCCGCGGCGGGCGGCGGGGCCGATGGTCACATGGCCTAGGTCGGCGACCCTGACGGGAGTCCCGTTAGGC
>DATMBI010000212.1:0-2767 GCA_035559375.1 Gemmatimonadaceae bacterium
AAGCCAGGGCTCGGTTCACCGCTTGACGCGAAAGTCTGCACATTACAGCGAGGACTGACTGCGACAGCAGTGCGAAGCGGCCTCCTACTAGGGGACACGTCGCGCCACTCCGGCCTAGGAACACAGCCGATACGCTTGCCAGCCGGCTGACGGGGTCGCGGCGAGCCAACGCTTGCTGGTAGAGCAAGTTCCAGCTCTTCGACTCGGCGTGCGCCGCCACAGCTGCGGCGGACAGTTCCGCATTCTGGCGGAGAACGGCGAAATAACGTCCTGCGGGGAGGATCAGAAAAGTGGTGGATGTCACAGCCAGGACGTCCGAACCCCTCAAGCTGCCTTCCCCTTCGGTCGAGAAGCAATCGCCTGGTCCCAGCAGTGCCAGGGTCATTCCGTCGCGCACCACTAGCGCAGCGCCACTCTCCAAAAGCAGGTGGCAGCCCTGCAGGACTGCACTCGGGCGCAACCACTGGGCCCGCTCTAACGTGCGACGCCGGCAGTCGGGAAGCTTGCTCAGGAGCTCCGCAAAGCGAGCCCCTGCCGCTCCCGAGGGCATGAAATCCTGATGTGTTTCCGAGGCCATCGTGTCGCATGGCGTCCTAGCAAGGTGCGGGCCAAATGTAAAAGCCTTCCACGGTTGCTTCTGTCGGTACGGCGACAGTCTTCCGCGGAAGGCTCGGAGGTGCATCGGAGGAGCGGTGCCGCGAAGGCGATCGCGCTCCTTCCGGGATCTGCTACGAGAGAAACATCTGTCAGGCTTTCGTGGCGTTGAGTCTAACCGTGAAGTTGACCCTCAATAGCGATCCGTTTACGGGGCAATCGTAGGTTGCGCTGGCATTAGCGTTCAACTGCCCGCCGGCTATGGTACCGTTGAACTGGCTACTTCCGCCGATGAAGCGGCAACCTAACACGACCTCGAAAGGATCTTGTTCCACTCCAGGTACGTCGATCGTGAAGTTGATTCCACCGTCGCTGCGCACGGTCCCGTTCATGGTACCAGAAGTTGCATCGCAGTCCGCGGTTTCGCGGATCACGAAGGTGCCAGAAACGCTAGCGCCGGATTGGGTGGAGATGGTGACGCTGCCAGGGCACGAAAAGTTCACGTTTTCACCCAATTGGGGGATCGAGAGCGTCATCATCCAGGCACCGACGTAAGTCCCTCGCACATCGAGTCCAACAGGACCAGTCGCGTCGTCGCCAGAACAGGCTCCCAGAGATAGGCAGGCTGCGAGGATCCAGGCTTTGCGCATAACTACCCTCCATGAGTGCGGACGCTCGAACACTGCTAGGTGGGTCCGACAGCGCTAGGGGGTCCGACAGCGATGAGACGCCACTCACCCCAGTGCCGACCGTGTTTAGACTTCCTGCGTGCAATCAGTCCGCGAGCACCGTGTCCTGGCACTCGCGCAGCCGGGGCTGGAGCATTTAGTGCAAGCCGAGCTAACTCGGCTGGGTGTGGCGAGCCGGATCGTTAGCGGTGTCGGCGCCAGCTTCCGGGGCGCTGCCGCCACCATCTATTCCGCCAATCTGCACTTGCGCTGTGCCAGCCGTGTCTTGGTGCACCTGGGTGGCTTCAGAGCGACCACCTTCGGACAGTTGGTGCGCGGGGCACAGGCTCTCGGCTGGGAAGAGTTTCTTGCGCCGGGCGAGGAGGTGCGACTCCGAGTTACGTGTCGCAAGTCGCGTCTTTACCACAGCGATGCGGTGGCCGAGCGCATAGCGGACGCGATTGCCCGGCGTAGCGGCGCGACACTCTCGCAGCAGGGTGCGCTCGAGTCGACTCAGTTGATCGTAGTGCGCCTGGATAGCGACGTCTGCAGCATCGCCGTGGATTCGTCCGGAGCTCACCTACATAGGCGCGGCTACCGGCAAGCGGTAACGCAAGCTCCTCTTCGGGAGACGTTGGCGGCCGCCATGCTTCTGGCGAGTGGTTGGGATGCCCGATCGCCGCTCGTGGACCCGTTTTGTGGATCGGGGACCATTGCCATCGAGGCTGCTCTTCTCGCGCGGAGCATGGCACCGGGGCGCCAGCGCCAGTTTCGATTTATGCGCTGGCCCTCTTTCGATGCATCCGTGTGGGAAAACGTGCTGGAAGGGGCGCTTGCCCGTGAACTACCCCGCTCGCCCGCCCCCATTTATGCAAGCGATCGGAACGGCTGGGCTGTGCGGGCAGCGCGCGAGAACGCCGAACGTGCTTGCGTGGCGGGCGACGTGGTTGTCGCACGTCTCGACGTGGCAGACTTGGTGCCGCCCCGTGAGCGTGGCTGGCTCGTAACCAACCCGCCGTACGGGGCGCGGCTAGCGGCAGGCGACGCAGAGGCACTGCGCGACCTGCTTCGGGTAGTACTCGGTCGTTTCCCGGGTTGGAGGTTGGCGGTTCTCGCACCGGCGGCGCTGTCGCGCATACTTACGGGACGGTGGCTGCGGCCGGTGCTGAGCGCCTCCAATGGCGGTATACCGGTCCGGATGTACACAGGGCAGGTCCCGGGTTGACGAGGGCGACTCCAGCGACGGACGTGCCACCGATTGTAAATTCTGGGACATGACGACTACACCGATCAGCGGCGTTTATAACGACGGCTATCTTGCCGAACTGTACGAGCGCTACCGCAGCGATCCGGCCGCCGTGGACGAGTCGTGGCGCCACTTCTTCCGGTTCGCGGAATCCCTGAGCGGAGTGGGGCCGGTGACGACGGTAGCTGCCGACGCCAGCTACCTGCGCAAGGTCGCAGGGGCCGCGGCACTCATGGACGCGATCCGCATCTACGGCCAC
>DATMBI010000213.1:0-6837 GCA_035559375.1 Gemmatimonadaceae bacterium
CGTGCGACCGGTAACTTCGGGCGCAATATCATCGCTACGGCGCGGACGGCAGGATCGTCCAGAAAACTCGTCAGCTGCACATGCGATGGCTGCCAGCCACCATCGATCCAGAACCGCCATAACGGGGAATCGTCCAGCTCCACGCCAGAAACCACGCATTCCAGGGCGTCGCGTGCGGCCGCCACGTCGTCCTCGTGCAGTAGTGCAGTGAATGGCCGCCCTGGCTCGAGCGAGGCCTGGCCGAACAGTTCGATCGCTGCTGAACTCGCTCGCCCCATATTTCCCCGTTCGTCCAGCAACAGAATAGGGTCCGTTAGCCGCTCGAATACAGCCAATGGGCTAGCGGGGCTACCAGCTTTCATCTTCGCAACCGACGCGGAGTCGCGCTTCCGGCGTGCTGTCCAGCCGGCCACGGCCGTTCCGGCCAGGAAGGCGACGCACGCTAGAAGCGCCGAAAGCCACCAGCTCACCGGGCGTGCGATCTCCCCTTCGAAAGGTGTGTATGATTCGTGGTCATGTTTCTAGCTTGCGGGTTGACAGCGCGCGCGCAGCCAAGGCAGCCGGCAGCCTGCGCGCCTTCATCCGCTCTAGGACGCCCGAAGCGATCGGCCGTTGCAACCTGAGGATGCGTGACGTGAGCCTAGGGGCGCCTTGGGCGTTAGCACTGCTGCTGCTGATCCCGCTTTGGCTCTGGCGGGAACGCCGCCATCGAGCGACCGCGCTGCCTTACCCGGGAGTGGCGCGGCTGGCGGCTGGCCCCAAGCCGGGAGCTTGGGTAACGGGCGCGCTACGCACTCTCCGTATCGTAGCCATCGCCGCAGTGGCGCTGGCTATGGCTCGGCCGCGGCTTCCAGGCCGTATCGTGCACAATCCGTCGGAAGGGATAGACATCGTGGTCGCCTTCGACATCTCGAGCTCGATGCTGGCCGAGGATTTCCAGCCGCTCAATCGCCTCGAGGTCGCCCGGAACAAACTCGAGGAATTCGTCGCGCTTCGGCCGCGAGATCGTATCGGGCTAGTGGCCTTCTCGGGAGAAGCGCTTACACAGGTTCCGCTGACTGCTGACCATGCTGTGTTGCTAGCTGCCATCGAAAACCTGCAGCCAGGTCAGCTCGAAGACGGAACCGCTATCGGAACAGCTATCGCCACGGCTGCCAATCGCTTGCGCGACGCGCCAGGTCCCTCGCGAGTCATGGTGCTGCTGACCGACGGGGTGAACAACCGTGGCAGCATCGATCCGCGGACTGCCGCGGAAGCAGCGGCCGCGTTCGGCATCCGAATCTACACCATCGGTGTAGGCTCCGAGGGTCTGGCGCCGGTTCCAGTGGGACGTGGGCCGTACGGCCTACGTTACGAGAACCGCCCAGTGGAGATAGACGACTCCTTGCTGCAGGACGTGGCTCGTGCCACCGGGGGGCGCTATTTCCGTGCCCGCGACGCAGCGGCTTTGGAACGGATTACGCGAGAGATCAGCGCACTGGAAAAGAGTAAGGCGCAATCCCCCGTTTATGTCCGCTACCGAGAGCTTTTCCGCTGGCCACTAGGGGCTGCGCTAGTAGCTATCTTGCTGGAAATCGGACTCGTGGCTTGGAAGGGTCGTATCCCGTGATCGGATGGCGTAGGTTCCGACTGGCGGCCGGCTAGGTTAAGGAAAAACCCGACAAACGTAGTACGGTTGATCCGACTATCCCGATCGGCATTGGGTAGACTACCGTTCGCGCAACCGCAATCCAGTTATTCCATGAGCACCTCTACCGGCACGAACGTTCCCGCGCTCAGGTTAAGCAAGATCGCTCGTCGTTACGGCTCGCGGTGGGCTTTGCGCGGCGTGTCGCTCGAGCTGGCGCCTGGAGAGACGGTGGCCGTCGTGGGCCACAACGGTAGCGGGAAGAGCACTCTACTCAGGATTTGCTGTACGGCCTTGCGTCCCACTGCTGGCGAGGGGTGGGCGTACGGCTGGCATCTAGTGCACCAGGCGGCAGAGGTGCGGCGCCTGGTAGCGTTTTTCGCCCATGTACCGGGGCTCTACGAGGACCTCACTGCCTGGGAGAACTTGCGCTTCGCTGCGCGAATGCTGGATCGGCCGGAGAGCGAGATCGAGCCACTGCTACAGCGGGTCGGCTTATGGGAGGAGCGTCAGGAGCGAGTGCGGGGCTTTTCGGCAGGGATGCAACGCAGGCTCGCGCTCGCTCGCTTGCTGTTGGGCCGGCCGCGGTTACTGTTGCTCGACGAGCCTTACAACAATTTCGATCCTGCCGGTATAGAGCTAGTCAACGACGTCGTGCGTGAAGTGTGCGAACGCGGTGGAGCTGCCATGATCGTCGTTCACGACCGGCGTCAGGGTGCCGCTGTGGCACACCGGTTCGTCGAGCTCGCGGATGGGCGAGTTCTCTCCGACAGTGTTGCAGTGCCCGAGGCGCGTGCGCACAGCAGGGCAGTTGCGCAGCGGTGGTTCTGATGGGACTGCGGGCCGAATTGCGGCGTGTAGGTGCCGTCGCGTGGAAGGATCTCACCGCGGAGCGTCGGTCGAAGGCTGGTTTCAATGCGGTCGTGTTCTTGGGCCTCTTGATACTCCTTCTCTTCGGCTTCGCGTTAGGTCCGGATGCCGAAGCGCTGCGTAACGCTGCCGCGGGCTCGCTCTGGTTAGCCATCCTGTTCGCCGGAGTGCTGGCGTTCAACAGATCCTACCAACTCGAGTTGGACGGAGGTGCGCTGGAGCCGTTGCTGCTCTATCCGGGTGCACGCTGGTCGCTGTTCGTGGGGAAGCTCCTGGCCAATCTGCTGTTCGTGCTGCTCGTGGAGGCCGTGGTGGTACCTGTAGCGGTGATCCTCTTCCAGGTGCGGGCTAGCGACGGGTGGTTGCCCCAAGTCGCCGTGCTGCTGTTGGGCACGGTAGGTTTCGTTGCACTCGGGACCTTTTATGCGGCCATGGCTAGCCGCAGCCGAGCTCGCGAAGTGCTCCTACCGTTGCTGTTGTTCCCGATGTTGGTACCTGTATTGCTAGCCGCAGCCGAAGCGTCCAGCGCTCTCTTGGCCGGCGATCCGATGCGGGAAGCCGGAGCCTGGATACGGCTGCTAGTCGCCTTCGACGCCATTTTTCTCGCGGCCTCGGTGGCGGCGTTCGAACACGTAATCGAGGTCTGATATGCGCGACGTTGCTATCGTCACGACGGAAAGCTCGATACCGAGTGGATCTCTCCATCCGGCCGCGTTCCGTTCTCGTGGAGTAGAGGCACTGGGCGCTGTGGCCCTCGTCGCTCTGGTGGGTGCGCAGCTTCTAGCCATTCTGGTTTCTCCGCCGGACCGCGACATGGGCCACCTGCAAAAGATCATGTACGTGCACGTGCCAGCTGCTTGGAACGCGTTCGTCGCCTTCTTCGTCGTTGCGGTAAGCAGCTTGCTGTATCTCTGGCGCAGGAACGAGCGGCACGATCTCTTGGCTGCGAGTGCTGCCGAGGTCGGTGCTGTCCTCACAGGGCTCACGCTGGTCTTGGGTTCTATATGGGGAAGGCCTACCTGGGGCGTGTGGTGGACGTGGGATCCGCGACTGACGTCCACTGCGGTGCTGTTCCTCATCTTCGTGGGCTACCTATCGCTACGAGCATTCGTGGAGGACCCCGAACGCCGCGCTCAGTGGAGTGCTGCGGTAGGGCTGCTAGGCGCCCTCAACGTGCCGATAGTTTACATGTCGGTACGTTGGTGGCGTACGCTGCACCAGACACAGTCTAGTCCCAGCACCGTGGATCCGCAGTACGTCTTGGGCTTGCGGGCCAACGCCATAGCCTTTCTGCTGGTACTTATCTACTTCGTGTACAAGAGATACCGTGCGGCGCTGCTGGAGCGCGAGGTAGAGCGGTTGAACGAGATCGCTGCACTGGGTAATGGAGGCGCTCATGCAAGGTGAATGGAACTATGTCATAGCCGCTTACGCGATCACTTGGGTCGTGTTCGTGGCTTACGCACTTCGCTTGGAACGGGTAACTCGGCGAGTCCGGGCGCGACGCGACGAGGCGGCCAGAGGCGTCGGAGGTACTCATGGCGGTGTCTAGTCGTTCCCGCTTCCTCCTCCCACTAGGTGCGCTCGTAGTCGCCGGTGGGTTCGGCTATCTCTTATGGGGTGGTCTGGACCGCAACGTCGTTTACTTCCTGACGCCGCAGGAGCTACTGGACAGGGGAGCTGCCGCCTACGACGTACCGGTGCGCCTCGGTGGCCAGGTTCTTCCTGGCTCTGTCATGTGGGACGCGCGGAGGCTGGAGCTGCGTTTCACGGTAGCAGACGGCGACGCGCGTATCCCTGTCCATTCTCGGGGAGCGCCACCCCAGATGTTTCGTGACGGGATCGGTGTCGTCGTGGAAGGTCGTTACACGAGGGAAGGGATCTTCGAGTCCACGAATCTGATGGTGAAACATTCCAACGAATATCGCGCTCCCGGACCGGGAGAACACCCTCGCGACATGTACAGGACGCTCATCAAAGGTGGTAGCGAGTGACACGGCTAGTCGGGCATAGCGCGCTTCTCGTGGCGTTGGGCGTGGCGGCGTTCGGCGCTGCCATGTCGCTGATCGGCGCCTCGCGCCGGCGGGCGGAGATGATGCGTGCCGGGGAGCGGTCGGTGTACGTCGTGTTCTGGCTCGTCACGGTAGCGACGCTGGCCATGGTGTACGCCCTCGTAGCCCGCGACTTCAGCATCAGCTACGTAGCACAGGTCGGAAGCCGGGCTACGCCGCTCTTCTATACAGTGATCTCGCTATGGGGTGCGCTCGAGGGCTCGATCCTGTTCTGGGCTTGGGTGCTGGCGCTCTACTCCGCGCTCGTCGTGTACCAACATCGTGGGCGTCCCGGGTTGTTGGTCCCCTACGCCTCGGGCGTACTGCTCTGTATTTCACTGTTCTTCCTGGTGTTGCTCGCCGGGCCCTCCAATCCCTTCGGGCTCGTATCGCCAGCGCCAGCAGACGGGCCGGGACCCAATCCTCTGCTACAGAACCATCCGCTCATGGCCGTGCATCCCCCGCTCCTCTACTTGGGCTACGTGGGGATGTCGGTGCCGTTCTCCTTCGCCTTGGGCGCTGTACTATCAGGCGAAATCGTGAGGGACGACTGGATCCGCCTGACGAGGCGGTGGACGCTAGTCGCCTGGATGTTCCTCAGCGCTGCGATAGTGGCCGGTATGTGGTGGTCGTACGAGGTGTTGGGTTGGGGAGGCTACTGGGCTTGGGATCCAGTCGAAAACGCTTCGTTCATGCCTTGGCTTACGGCGACTGCATTTCTCCATTCCGTGATGGTGCAGGAGCGGCGTGGCTTGCTCAAGCTGTGGAACCTCAATCTCGTGGTCGCTACGTTCGTACTGACGATCCTCGGGACGTTTCTGACGCGCAGCGGCATACTGTCGTCCGTGCACGCTTTTGCGCAAGGCACCATAGGATACTACTTCCTAGGGTTCATAGCGGTGGTGCTGCTCGTAGCGTTCGCTCTCGTTGCCGGCAACTCGGAACGCTTGCGTTCCGAGGGTAACCTGGACGGGGCGATATCGCGGGAGACCGTTTTTCTTCTCAACAATCTTCTGCTCTCTGCGTTCGCGATCACGGTTCTCGTAGGTACCCTCTACCCGCTCGTTGCCGAAGCGATCAGGGGTGTGAAGGTGAGTGTGGGGGAGCCGTTTTTCAACAAGATGACGCTGCCCATCGCGATGGCTTTGTTGTTCCTCATGGGGGTGGGCCCTGCCTTGCCTTGGCGGCGTGCTTCCCGCGAGGTCGTTAGGCGGCAGCTCCTCCCACCGGCTGCTGGTGCGCTGTTGGGTGCGACCGGTGCCATCGTAGCAGGTGCACGTTCGCCATACGCTCTAGGAGCCTTCGCCTTCGGAGCCTTTGCGCTGGTCGCGAACCTCAGGGAGTTCTGGGAAGGAGCAGCTGCTCGGCGAAGGCTTCGCTCGGAGAGTCTCGCTGTTGCCTTGGGGCGGCTGGTGATGGCCAACAGGCGCCGCTACGGTGGTTACATCGCCCACCTGGGAGTACTGTGCATGGTACTGGGGATCGTGGCGTCTTCGACCTTTCGTACCGAGCGCGAAGCGACGCTGCGCCGCGGCGAGATACTGCGAGTCGGTAAGTACGGAGCGCGTCTCGAGGACGTCTACGGCCGCGAAGAGCCGCAGCGAACTGTGCTCGCGGCGTCGGTCACGGTTCTGGAGGGAGATAAAGTGCTGGGTCGCCTGGAACCCAGGATGAACTTCTATCCTACTTCGCAGCAGCCGGTTCCCACGCCAGCCGTGCGCTCTCGCTTGTCCGGCGATGTGTACATAAGTCTCATGGCGTTCGCACCGGATGGTAGCACCGCCACACTCAAAGTCATCTTCGAGCCACTGGTTCCCTGGATCTGGATCGGTGGCTTGGTGATTTGCATCGGTGCGCTCGTTTCAGTGGGAGCGGGACGGTTAGCCCCGGCCCCGGCGGTTGTACGGTCGGTCCAGGCGCCAGCGCTCGACCGCGGTCAGCTCGAGGGAGTCGCTCCGTGAACTGGCGGAGAGCAGCTGTGGCAATAGTCGTGTCGTTGCCCGTCGTGATCCTCCTGGGCTACGGGCTCACGCGCGACCCGAAGGAAATCCCGTCGCCCCTACCGGGAAAGCCAGCGCCTGACTTCGCTCTGGAAGTCTTCGCCTCGGGCGATGGGCCAGGGGCGCTCCCTGTAGGCGACACAGTGCGCCTCGGCGACCTGCGAGGCAAGGTCGTGGTGCTCAACTTTTGGGCGTCTTGGTGCCTCCAGTGCCGTTACGAGCATGCTATCCTGTCCGCAGCGGCACGAAGCTATTTCTCCAAGGGCGTAAGGTTCTTCGGCGTTCTCTA
>DATMBI010000214.1:0-4005 GCA_035559375.1 Gemmatimonadaceae bacterium
TGGCTTCTCGCCCGGCCTCCCTTTGATCACTCCTCTCTGATTGGCGATGACCCCAACGGGGATCCCCATGATACTGGCATCGGCGCAGATGATTTCCCGTGCGAGGTTAGGTTGAAATTCGTCCAGCGAACCGTCGTCCAAAAACGATCTCAGCACGGCGTACATGTCGTAGGACATGCGGTGGTCCGCTGGGAGCAATTCGTACAGGCGCTCTACGTCGGCGTTGGGCGTGTACCGCCCCTTCTTTCCCTCCTCGGCCGGCGGCGGCTCTGTCCGGGGAAGTCGTGCCACGAGCGCGCGTAAGTGGGCTATGCACTCCCGGTCGTTCTCTGCCGCGTAGTGGGCCACACCGCTTACTTCGGTGTGAGTGACGGCGCCGCCTAACGTCTCGGCGTCCACGGTCTGGCCAGTGGCGCCCTTGACCAAGTTGGGTCCACCCAACCCCATGAAAGAGGTTCCCTTCACCATCACGATGACGTCCGAAAGGGCCGGCAGGTAGGCGCCGCCCGCGACACAGGGGCCCATTACCGCTGCGAACTGCGGAATCCTGAGATAGCGGCGCATCAACGAGTTATAGAAGAAGATGCGGGCTGCGCCATACTGTCCCGGAAACACTCCTCCTTGGTAGGGGAGATTTACACCAGCCGAGTCCACGAGGTAAACGATCGGCACACGGCACCGCATGGCGATCTCCTGGGCTCGCAGTATCTTGCGAATCGTTTCTGGCCACCACGAGCCCGCCTTGACCGTAGCGTCGTTGGCCACGATCACCACCTCGCGCTGGTGTACCAGGCCGACACCGGTGATGACTCCAGCCGCAGGTGCCTGCCCGTCGTACTGATCGTAGGCCACCAGCAGGCCGATCTCCAGGAAGCGGCTTCCCTCGTCGCAGAGGAGCGCTACTCGCTCGCGCGCCGTGAGCTTGCCCAAGCGGTGCTGTCGTTCCGCCTTGTCGGCACCACCGCCCTGGCGTAGTCGTTCTTCCAGCTGGCGGATCTCGGCGCTCAACGCCCGCAGGCGAGTTGTCACGCTTCCTGTCGCTGGCGGCTTTCGTACCAGTTGCGGATATACTCGACCAGTTCCGAAGTCGGCGTGCCCGGTCCGAATAGTTTGCCGATCCCCATCTTCTCGAGAACCTCCATGTCCTCCTTCGGAATGATCCCCCCACCCGTGATGAGAACGTCGTCCCGGCCAGCCTCGAGCATGAGCTGTCGCACCCGCGGGAAGAGCGTCATGTGAGCTCCGCTGAGGATCGATAGCCCGATCACGTCCACATCCTCCTGGATCGCTGCGTTGGCGATCATTTCCGGCGTCTGGTGCAAGCCGGTGTAGATCACTTCCATGCCAGCGTCCCGGAGTGCGGCCGCTACCACTTTGGCGCCGCGATCGTGACCGTCGAGACCCGGCTTGGCGATAAGTACACGAATAGGACGTGTCATGCAGCTCGCGCTCAGACTAACAGCAAAAGGTGTGGTTGAATTGTAGCCGCTGGGCCGGGCGCGCTCAACGAGCCAGGGACCCCACCTGCTGTCTGGAGAGCCCTAGAAGAAAACAGGCTCTCTGTAGGCCCCGAATACCTGTTCCATGGCGTGCCGAATCTCGTACAGCGTGGCGTAGGCCCTGGCGCAGTCCAGAATATACGGGACCAGATTGACGTTACTGGCCGCAGCTTCGCGCAATGCGTCCAGTCTTTGCCTCACGAGCGCGTTGTCGCGCCTCGCGCGCAGCCGCGCCAGCCGCTCGCGCTGCTCCAGCTCAGCGCTCTCTCCGATCTTGAGGACAGGAATCGTGAGCTCTGGCTCATCGGTCACGAACTCGTTGACGCCGACTACGATGCGCCTGCGCTGCTCCAGTTCCCACTGCTGGCGCCGCGCTGATTCCGCGATACGGCGTTGGAACCAGCCCTGTTCAATCCCCTTCACCACACCCCCGATGCGCTCGATTTCAGCGAAAATCTCTTGCGCCTCCAGTTCCATGCGATCGGTCAACGACTCGACGTAAAACGATCCACCCAATGGATCGCTGACATTCGCCACACCCGTTTCGTAAGCCAGGATCTGCTGCGTTCTCAGCGCCACCTGAACCGCCTGTTCTGTCGGCAGAGCGAGCGTCTCGTCCATCGAGTTAGTGTGCAGCGACTGAGTACCACCCAGCACAGCCGCCAAGGCTTGATAGGCAACCCGCACTATGTTGTTCATGGGTTGCTGGGCCGTGAGGGTCACTCCCGCTGTCTGGGAGTGGAACCGCAGCATCCAGGAGCGCGGATCGCGCGCGCCGAAACGCTCTCGCATATGGCGCGCCCATATACGCCGCGCCGCCCGCAACTTGGCGATCTCTTCGAAGAAATCGTTGTGGATGTCGAAGAAAAACGACAGGCGTGGAGCGAAGCGATCCACGTCCAGGCCCCTCGCGATCCCGCGCTCCACGTAGGTGAAGCCGTTGGCGAGGGTAAAGGCCAGCTCCTCCACTGCTGTAGCGCCTGCCTCGCGGATGTGGTATCCGGAGATGGAAATCGTGTTCCACTGCGGCGCGTGGTCCGATGCCCATTCGAAGAGGTCCACGATGAGGCGCAGAGCAGGTTCTATGGGGTAACACCAGGCGTGCTGCGCCATGTACTCCTTCAGAATGTCGTTTTGGACGGTTCCGCGCAGTTGCTGGGGCCGCACGCCTTGTTTTTCTGCAGCAGCCACATAGAAGCAGAAGAGGATGACCGCCGGTCCATTGATAGTCATCGACGTGGACACCTTGTCCATGGGAATTCCCTCGAACAGGGTCTCCATATCTTCGAGTGACGAAATAGCTACGCCGGTCTTTCCTACTTCTCCCTCGGAACGGGGATGATCCGAGTCGTATCCCATGAGCGTGGGGAAATCGAAAGCCACCGACAGGCCAGTCTGTCCGTGCTCGAGCAGGAATTTGAAACGGCGGTTGGTATCGCGTGCGCTCCCGAATCCCGCGAACTGCCGCATGGTCCACAGCCGGCCGCGATATCCTGTCGTGTGAATTCCTCTCGTGTACGGATACTCTCCAGGGAGAGGCAAGCCAAGGCGACTGTCACCAGCCACATCCAGCGCCGTGTAGACAGGCTCCACGGTACCGCTCGAATTGGAGAACTGAACGTTGCGCTTGGCAGCCGCTTCGTAGAGTTGTCGCCAGCGAGCCACTTCGGCGCGCAGGTGCTCTATCTCTGCTTGCTGCTCACCAAGCTGCTCAGTGAGATCGCGCACGCTAGTCATTTTTCGCTCCGTACAAATGCTCGGACTCCTCGAGCGAGGAGTTCATCGGCAACGGCATACGGTGAAGTTTCCCCGCGTTCGATAGCTGGCAACAGCGAGTCGACGAAGTTCGTCACTTCGGCGTCGCTCCAGAACCGGCTGCGAATGCGGTGCTCCACTGCATCCCGAACCTGATCGCGCAAGCGATGCTGGCGCCGTTTCTGCAGCTCGCCTGTCGAACGAAGATACTCGAAATGCTTGTCGAGAGCTCGGGCGATAGCCTCGGTTCCCTCGCCGCGCACAGCCACCGCCTGCAGGACGGGTGGCGTCCAGCTCTCGCCCCCGGCTTCGGGACTTGTAGGGACCGCGCCACGAGCTGTGCCCACCCGCACCAGATCGACGCCGTGGTGCGCAGGGACGTTGCTCAGCACCTGGCCACGGCGCATCGCTAGCATCGCCTGAATGTCGTTGCGGAGGCGATCCGCCCCCGGCCGATCGGCTTTGTTCACGACGTAGATGTCAGCAATCTCCATGAGACCAGCCTTGAGCACCTGGATACTGTCGCCGGACTCGGGGACCAGCACAACCACAGTGCTGTCTACGATGCGCGCGATCTCCAGCTCGCTCTGTCCCACGCCCACGGTTTCTATGAGCACGATATCGAAGCCGAAGGCGTCCAGCACATCGGCAACCGCACGAGTAGCCGCCGAGATGCCGCCTAGCGAGCCGCGCGTAGCCAGCGACCTTATGAAGACGCCGGGATCCAGCGCGACGTTTTCCATGCGGATGC
>DATMBI010000215.1:0-3377 GCA_035559375.1 Gemmatimonadaceae bacterium
AGTGCGACCCTCCTCCTCTCCCGGCACAGGCTCGTCACGATAGCCATTCACGAGGACCGCCAATAGAGTCCGATCGCAGCCTGCCGACGTTTCTATGACAAAAGGGATATACCGCCGATTGCTGACCGGATCGAAGTACTCCAACCGCTTCCCGGAGTACTCCTGGTGCCTGGAGAGATCGAAATCTCCGCGATGGTGCACTCCCTCGATCTCCTGGAAACCGAGCGACCCTCCGAAATCGAATTGGATGTCGTATGCGTCGCGCGCATAATGCGCGCGCTCCTCCGGCCGGTGCTGATAATAGCGTAACCTCTCCGGCGCTAAGCCGAGCTCGCGGTGCCACTGCATCCGCTCCTGCCGCCAGTATTCGAACCAATCGGCATCGCTACGCAGCGGTGGCTGAGCCGCCGGATCCACGAAAAACTGCATCTCCATCTGCTCGAACTCCCGCGTGCGAAAGATGAAGTTGCCTGGCGTGATCTCGTTGCGGAAAGCCTTACCGATCTGGGCGATGCCGAAGGGGATCTTCTGGCGCGTGGACTGCTGGACGTTCAAGAAGTTGACATATATTCCCTGCGCCGTCTCAGGCCGGAGATAAACTACCGACGCCGAGTCTTCCACCGGACCGAGAAATGTCCTGAACATCAGGTTGAAGAGCCGCGGCTGGCTCAGAGTGCCCTTCATGCCGCAGGCTGGACACTGAGCATCCGGCGTGCCCGGAGTGCCCTTGATGGTCGGATCGTCGGCACGAAAGCGGCGTTTGCAGTTGCGGCAGTCCACCAATGGATCGGTGAATCCCGCCACGTGCCCGCTCGCCTCCCAAACTTTGGGGTGCATGAGAATCGCGGCGTCCAACCCCTCTATGTCGTCACGCGATCGCACCATGGCGTGCCACCAGCGATCCTTGATGTTCTTCTTGAGTTCGACGCCTAACGGGCCATAGTCCCACACCGACCCGGTGCCACCGTAGATTTCCGACGACTGAAAAATGAAGCCGCGCCGCTTGCAAAGCGACACCAGCTTCTCGAAAACATCTGGATGAGACGAACGCTCGGACATTGCGAATGCTCGTAGTTTCGCCGCTGGCAAGGGCAGCGGCTGCCCCAAGAAGCTAACACACCTGCCAGCCCCTCCGAGAGGGCCCTAACCATCCAGGTCGCGACTCACCGGCGGCACTTCGGGCGCATCGCGTCCTGCGAGCCGCGCCGCGATTCGTTCGCCGTGAAAGCGACCGTTCTCGATGAAGACCCGGTTGGCATCGAAACCGGCGGTCACCACGCCGGCGATGAAAACCCCAGCAACGTCCGTTTCGAACGTATCGGGATCATGAACCGGTACACCGCTTGTCGGATCGATAGAGACGCCGATCCGCTCGAGGAGAGCGACATCGGGTGCGTAACCGGTGAGCAGAAACACGTGATCGGCGCGTAACCGTTCCTCGATTCCATCGCCGTCCACGATAGTCACCCACTCGGGGTCTATAGCGCGAACCCGCGAATTCCACCGCACGCCGATCTTCCCTTCTGCAATCCGGTTTTCTAGGTCGGGTTTGATCCAGGGCTTGATCTTCCGGTCGAAGTCGGGGCCGAAGTGGATCAACGTGACCTCGGCCCCCGCACGCCAGAGCTCCAGCGCTGCCTCGGCTGCCGAGTTTCCACCGCCCACTACCACGGCGGGCTGCTGGAAAGCGTGATGTCCCTCGACAAAGCGATGAGACACGTGGGGAAGATCCTCTCCCGGAACGTCGAGTAGATTGGGATTCCCCCAGTACCCCGTCGCCACGACGACCCAGCGAGCCGAGACCACGCCGCGTTTACCACTGCGCTTCAGCGTGCTTACCACGAAGGCACCTTGCCGGCCATCGATCCGTTCCACCGCTTCGTACTGTTGCACGTCCAGCCCGAAGTAGCGCACCACCTCCCGGTAGTAAGCCAGTGCGTCGCGGCGGCTCGGCTTAGGAGCAGCTAGAACGAAGGGAAGACCGCCTAACGCAAGGCGCTCAGCCGTGGAAAAGAATGTCACGTCGAGAGGATAGCGCGCGATGCTCGCCGCAACGCACTCGCGCTCGTACACGCGCACCCGAAAACCCTCCCGCTGGAGGGCGATGGCCGCAGCCAGCCCACAGGGACCAGCCCCTACTACCACGACGTCGAGCTCGTCCACACCGGCACCTCTAAACCTCGATGATCTGATCGCGCCTCGTTCCTACGCTGACGTAACGCAGGGGCACACCCGACAGCTCCTCGATCCGAGCCAGATAGGCGCGAGCCTGCCGTGGAAGGTCCTGCAAGCGGCGCAGCGACCCTGTCGGCATGCGCCACCCCTCGTGCCACTCGTACTCCGGCTGCAGGTTGTCCAGTTCTGCTATGTCAGCTGGGAAATCGGCCACTCGCTGGCCCCGTACGCGATAGGCCGTGCAGATCGCGATCCTATCGAACGAGTCGAGAACGTCGAGCTTCGTCACCGCTAGGCCAGTCAGCCCGTTCACGCGACCAGCATAACGTACCACTACCGAGTCGAACCAGCCGCAGCGCCGCGGCCGGCCCGTCGTGGCGCCATACTCCTGGCCCAGTTCTCGAAGGCTTTGTCCCAACCGTTCGTCCACTTCTGTCGGGAGCGGGCCGTTTCCCACCCTCGTCGTGTACGCCTTGACCACGCCTAACGCCGCGTCGATGGCCATCGGCGGCAAGCCCGAGCCGGTAGCCGCTCCGCCCGTAGTCGTGCTGCTCGAAGTGACGTAGGGATAGGTACCGTGATCCACATCGAGCAGCGAACCCTGGGCGCCCTCGAGCAAAACCGCCGCCCGGCTGCGAATCGCCTCGTGCAGCATGAGCCCGATATCTGCCGACAACGCCAGGAGGCGCGGTGCAACCGCTGCCAGGCGATCGAGCGTTTCCTGAACCTCGGCACGACGCAGCGAGCCAAAACGCGCCAGCTGCGCGTTGGCATGCTCCACCCCTGCTTCCAGCAGGTCGCGCACCCTGTCCATGTGGCGCAGGTCTACCACCCTGATGCCGCGGCGGCCGATCTTGTCCTCGTACGCCGGCCCGATCCCCCGTCCGGTAGTACCGATCGCGCGGCTGGCGTGACTCTCGGCATCCACCAACTTGTGGTACGGAAGAACCAGGTGGGCGCGGTCACTTACGTACAGTCGCCCCTCCACGTCCACTCCGTCCTGCACTAGCTCTTCGATCTCGGAGAACAGGGTCTCTGGATCGAGCACCACACCGCTCCCGATGGCACAGCGCACGCCGGGGTGAAGAATTCCGCTGGGTATCTGGTGCAGCACGAACGAGCGACCACCCACGTCCACCGTATGCCCAGCGTTGGCACCGCCCTGATAGCGAACGACCCAGTCGGCACGCTCCGCGAGCACG
>DATMBI010000216.1:0-6410 GCA_035559375.1 Gemmatimonadaceae bacterium
GGCGTCATTTCCGCGGACATCTCCACGCGGCCGGGCTGCACCCCTACCAGCACCATTTCGTTAGGCAGCGAGCCGCGCAACCGAGCTAGCGCCAGCACGTCGGCCAGATCCACCTGGTGGGGGGACAGCTTGCACCCCAGGAATGCAGGCACTTCGTCGTTATGCAGTTCCACTACTGTACCGGGCGGCACCTGTGCATCCACGGCGTCGAGCACCAGCAAGCGCTCGGCACCCTCCACTACGGGGAGGAGATTCATCCCCCACGTACCGCCGTCCACTAGCTCCACGTCGTGCGGCACGAACCACTCGTCGCGCAGCCGCTCCAGTGCTGCCAAGCCGGCCCGATCGTCGGCCATGAGGAGGTTGCCCAAGCCCAGTACCACCGTACGACGCTCACGGCTCGCCATCTACGAACTCCTCGTCCACAGGGACGAACCTGCCGCCACTGACGATGGACGAAATGGTCCCGGTGCGCTCCAGCGCGTCGGCTCGAATGGCCAGGTAGACGTGGATCGGGATGAAAATCAGAAAGAACCACGTCAGTACGTGATGCACGAAACGCGTTATCGGCTGGCCACCCAACAGCAGGTTCACCCAGTTGAACCAGCGATAAAAGAAGCCGCCGGGATCGGCCTGCCCGTACATCGCGAATCCCGTCACCACCATGACGAGCGCTACCGCGTAAACGGTGGTGTAGGCCAACTGCTGGAGTGGGTTGTGCCCCAAGTAGTGCGGCGCTTTCTCGGGCCTGATGAGCAAGTAGTACTTGATCATCTCCACCATGTTGCGCAGGTCGCGACGCCGCACCGGAAAGAGAGCCTGCCAGCGCTCGAAGCGGTTTCCCGCGAACAGCCAGTAGAACCGCACGATCCCGGTCATAACGAGTACTGCAGCCGCCGTGAAGTGCAAGAAACGCATCCAACCCATGAGAAACGCCGACAACGGATCGCCCGACGGCATGAAGTATGGGCGCCCTATGAAAAGCCCAGTGGCAGCCAGCACCGGAATGCAAACAGCCGCGATCCAGTGCATGGCACGTAGTGGCCGGCTCCAGAGGTACACCCAGCGTAGCTCGCCACCACGCACTCTCGGATACCGCACCCAAGGAGTGGCAGGCGCGCTCGCACTCCCAGCCGCAGCGGACAACGGGGCGCTCATACGACCCTCACCTGGGTCACCACGCGACCCTGAGCGTCCAGCACATGCACACCGCACGCGATACACGGATCGAACGAGTGAATGGTGCGCAGCACCTCGATAGGCCGCTCCGGATCCACGAGAGGGTGATTGTCCACGAGCGCCGCCTCGTAAGGCCCGGGCTGACCCTGTGCATCGCGAGGGCCGGCATTCCACGTACTGGGCACCACGCACTGATAACGGGAGATCTTGCCGTCCTCGATCTCGACCCAGTGACCTAGCGCACCGCGCGGAGCATCGAGGTAACCGTAGCCGCGAGCACGGCGCGGCCAGCTCGAGGGATCCCACTTCTCAGCGTTGAAGGTGCGCGTGTCACCGTTCTTGATGCGCGTCACGAGCTGGTCGTACCAGACACTCAACCTGCGCGCCAAGAGAACTGTCTCTACACCCCGCGCCGCCGTACGACCCAGCGTAGAAAAGAGCGCCGCTGGCCCGACCCCCAAGCGGCGCAGCGCATCGTCGATCACTTCGCGTGCATCCCGATGCCCCGCGGCATAGGCGACCAGCATTCGAGCCAGCGGACCGACCTCCATGGGACGCCCATCGTAACGCGGAGACTTCAACCAGGAGTACTTCTTTTCTCCCTGCAGGTACGTCCAGGGCACCGGCGGCCCGCTGTACTTGGGCCGCGTCTCTCCCTCGTAGGGATGCAGTCCAGCCTGGTCACCCTGCTCGTATTCGTACCAGGAGCTGGTCACGTACTCCACGACCTTGGACTGATCGTACGGCACCACCCGACTCAAGTCGCCGCCCAGCACGATCCCCCGCGGCAGGTACAGCTTGTCGTACTCGTCTATCCGGCCCTCCGGGAACTCGCCGACCGCCAGGTAATTGCGCACCCCACCGCCGATACTGGCCCACTCCTTGTAGAACGATGCGATGGCCAACAGATCGGGCCAGTAAACTTGCTCCACGAATCGCTGGGCCCGCGCGATCATGTCCCGAATATCCGTCAGCCGCTCGGCGTTGATGGTCGCCGTGCCATCTAGGTTGATAGCCGACGCCATCCCACCCACTAGGAAGTTCGGGTGCGGATTCTTCCCGCCGAAGACGGTGTGCAAGCGGATGACATCGCGCTGCCAGTCCAGCGCCTCCAAATAGTGGGCAACGGCCATGAGATTGGCTTCCGGAGGGAGTTTATAAGCCGGATGTCCCCAGTAGCCGTTGGCGAAGATCCCCAGTTGTCCCGACGCCACGAACTTGGCCAGGCGATCCTTCACCTCCCTGAACCAAGTAGCGGAGTTGTTAGGCCAGGGCGAAAGCGAGGCAGCCAACCTTGCCGTGGCGGCGGGATCGGCCCTGAGAGCGCTGGTGACGTCCACCCAGTCCAGAGCGTGCAGATGATAAAAATGAATCACGTGGTCCTGCACGAACTGCATGCCGTGGATCAGATTCCGGATGATGTTCGCGTTAGGCGGAACCTCGATCTGGAGCGCATCCTCTACCGCGCGGCACGAGGCCACAGCGTGGACTACGGTGCAAACGCCGCAGATTCGCTGAGTGAAGGCCCAAGCGTCCCGAGGATCGCGCCCTTGCATGATGATCTCGATCCCGCGGAACTGGGTGGCACTGGACCAAGCACCGGTGATCTTCCCTCCCTCCGTCTGCGCCTCGATCCGCAGGTGTCCTTCTATTCTGGTGATCGGGTCGATCACTACTTTGGTCGCAGCCATGGTTCACTCCTCCCCGCTCTCGGTCGCCGGTGGTGCACTCTTCTCGCTGGCACGCCGGTGCCGCAGCTGGTAGAGCCCGGTAGCTAGCGCATGAGCCGCCACGCCAGCTGTAGCCCCGATAGCCAGCGCAGCGCCGATCATATCGACCCGGCTCTCGACACCGAAACCAGCGACGTTAGGCAGCCTCCCATAGAAGGGAGTCATCGTGTCCCAGAAGTGCGGCTCGGTGCACCCTATGCAAGGATGCCCAGCCCCTATCGGCCAACTGGTGCGCGTGTTCCACTGGAAGATGGGACAAGGCGAGAAAGTGGCCGGGCCCTTGCAACCCACCTTGTAGAGGCACCATCCCTTCCGCGCTGCCTCGTCGTCGAACTCCTCCACGTACTGGCCAGCGTCGAAGTGAGCCCGACGCGGGCACTGGTCGTGGATGCGCTTGCCGTACGCGAACAGCGGCCGGCCCAGGGCATCCATGGCAGGAAGCCGGCCGAACGTGAGGTAGTGCACCACGGTCGCCGTGACCACGTCCCCTATGGGCGGACAACCAGCTATGTTCAGCACCGGTTTGTCCGTAATCAGTTCGTGCACCCCCACGGCACCGGTCGGATTAGGACGCGCCGCCTGGACGCTCCCCCAGTGCGCACAGGCCCCCACCGCGACGACGGCAGCTGCATCGCGCGCTGCCTCCAGTAGAATCTCTCTGCCGGTGCGTCCGCCTATCGTTAGGTACATCCCTCCATCGTTCAGCGGCACCGATCCCGTCACCAAGAGCACGTAGCGCCCCCTGTTGGCAGCTATGCTCTCCTCCAGCGTCTTCTCGGCAGCACTCCCCGCCGCAGCCATGATGGTGTGCTGATAATCCAGCGACACCAGATCCAGAACCAGATCACCTATCGTAGGCTCGGCCGTGCGCAGCACACTCTCCACACAGCCGGTACATTCCTGAAGCTGCAGCCAGATGACGGACGGCCTCCGCAATCGCTCGAGTTGCTGCGCCACACGCGGAACGAGCGAATTCCTCAATCCCAGCACCGCGCACATCGAGCCGCAGAACTCGAGGAACTCCCTGCGCGTCACTCCTCTCTTTTCCAGATGCTCGGCTAGCGTCTCGTCAGGCGCCCACGGGTGGGAGGTGGGGTAGTACATCGGTGCGCCTCCAGTTGCCTGCCTGCAACCAGCGAGCGGACGACAACCGCCGCCAACCCGCTTGCCGCATAGGTTCGGTCAGAGCAACGATTGGCTCTGCACCCCGGGCACACTATCGGGGAAGTGGGCTACGCCCCCCTAGGGAAATGTCCTACACGACCGACGAAGAGGCGGCTACAGTCCGCTGCCGTGCCGAAGGGCTAGCCCGCGACGGCTAACCGAGCTGCCCTACCCCGCGGCCTTGCTGATCCGCCCGAATCTCCGCTCCCGCACTCGGAATTCGGCCAAGGCAGCGTCGAAATCCTCGGCACCGAAGTCCGGCCAGAGCCGCCGTGAGAAGACGAACTCGGCGTAGGCGCTCTCCCAGAGCAGGAAGTCGCTCAGACGCTGCTCCCCACCGGTCCGGATCAACAGATCCACGTCGGGCACGTCGCCGGCATCGTGCGCCTCGCGCGCCAGTGCCCGCGAGAACTCCGCGCGAGTGAAACTCCCGCCGTGGCGCGCCAGTCGTGCCGCAGCGGCCAGGATGAGATCGCGCGCAGAGTAGTCCACCGCTATCCTGAGCCGCATGGCCGTGCCGCCCGCCGTAGCACGCTCCGCAGCCACGATAGCGCGGCGCAGATCCGGCGACAATCGATCGCGCCGCCCGATCACTGTAAGACGGATGCCATGCTCCACGCAGCGCGGCACCTCGGCCGCCAGGTAGCGCCGGAAGAGCGACATGAGCGCCTCTACCTCTTCGCGCGGCCGGTTCCAGTTGTCCGACGAAAAGGCGTAGAGGGTGAGAAACTCGATCCCGCGCCGCCGTGCCTGCTCTACCACCCTGCGCACCGCGCGCGCACCCGCTACGTGCCCCACCGTCCGCGCCCGACCGCGGCTCAGCGCCCACCGCCCGTTACCGTCCATTATTATCGCTACATGGCGCGGCAACACGCCCGAGGTACGCAGCGGTTCCTCCGTCGCCCCCGCTGTCAAGGCTGGCGCTCCCGCGTCACGCGAATGATGGATTCCATGTGCTCCAAGTAGCGCTCCAGGGCACGGCGCCCTTCGGCGGTCAACCGGTAAACGGTGCGCGGCACACGGCCGTCGAACGACTTGACGCAGGCCACGTACCCTGCCTCCTCCAACTTGCGCGCGTGTACGCTGATGTTCCCGTCCGTAGCGCGCACCAACGACTTCAGCTCGTTGAAAGTCAACGACTCGTTTACCGCTAGCGCGCTCACGATCCCCAACCTGACGCGTTCGTGGATGAGACGATCCAACGAGGCTAGCGTTGCTGCGTAACCCTCGCGCCGCCGCGTACCGCGCGGCTGGAGACTCTTGTCGCCGCCCGAGGTACCCCGACCGCCACGACCCGGCGCACCAGAATGAGCCTCGGCAGCCGCAGCTAGCTTCTTAGCCACCGTGCCTCCGCGCTATAGTCCATCCGAAGGCCACGTGGAGAACGCCGAACCCAGCTAGCATGAACCAGTTAGCTGCCCCAGCCGGCGCTAGCAACGCGGCCGCGCCTAACGCCATCACGCAACCTCCGAAGAAAGGAACGATCCGCACAGAAAGTGCCCCACCCGCTACCACGCCCGCACCGTACAGCAACAGCCACGCGCCAGCCACTAGGTCCGCCCGGCCCACGCCGACCAACACTGGCGTCAACAGCGCGCCCGCCAGCAACGGCGGCGCCACCGCCAACGCGAACTTCCGGCCCGGCCCGCTGATCAGCGGGACTCCCAGTGCGCGCGCCTTGCGGATGGAAGACAGCGCCACAGCTGCAATCGCCAACACAGCCGCGGCGACCCACGTCGCCGCCCAAGACTGGAGCGACGGCTGCTGGCCCGCTACCGCACCGGCCACCAAAGCCACCACACCTGCCATCGCCAGGCCGCTCCCGCTCACCGCCGTGAACGCCCCGGCACGCTCCATCGTCTCCCTGATGTAACGCAGGTTATCGAAGGCCCGATCGCTCAGCGCGGGCGCTTCGGGCGGCGTCCTCCGGCGTGCAGTGTCGATGCGCAAGGTGGGCATGGGCCCGGAAGTTGGCAGCGCGGCCTGGATCCGTCAAGTACTTTGCACAAAAAAGTAGATTCAGCCAGACCGCGCTACCCCAGGCTCAGGGCGCCCTTCCGATGAGAGGCAGAACCTCTCTCTCCACCTGGTCGAGCTCGCCGCGAAGCTGCCGGTAGCGCTCCAGTGCGTCACGGCCGACCTTCTGGTCGGCGCCGAGCGTCATCCCGTAGAGATACTGGATATGCGCCTGCAACTCCGGCTTGGAATAACGGATGGGCGGCGTCACGATGCGAGCCCGCAACGCCTCCAACCGCGCCAGCGTGTCCCGAGCCGCACCGCTCGCTCCGGCCAGCCGCTGGCGAGCCGCGTCGATGCGCTGAACCAGCGCGTTCACCT
>DATMBI010000217.1:0-15433 GCA_035559375.1 Gemmatimonadaceae bacterium
CCCAAGGGAGAAGCTGGACGAACGCCTCGCACGCCAGAAGAAGCCAAAGTCGTAAACGACGCAGTGGCATTCATTAGGTCGCTGGCCGAAATGCGTGGCCGCAACGCTGACTGGGCAGAGAAGGCGGTGCGCGAGGCGGCATCGCTGGCTGCTAACGAAGCTGTCGCTCAGCGAGTTGTCGACCTCGTGGCGCCGACGCTGGAGGAGCTGCTGCGCCAGATCGACGGGCGCGAGGTCAAGGTCGGCTCAGGTGTGGTCAGTATCGCGACCAAAGATCTCGCCATAGAACGGCTGGATCCGGATTGGAGAACTAGACTACTCGCAGCGATAACCAATCCGAACATCGCTCTTATACTAATGATGATTGGCCTCTATGGCTTGATCTTCGAGCTCATGAATCCGGGGTCGTTTTTCCCCGGCACTGTGGGCATCATCTGCCTCCTTCTCGGCCTATACGGCCTGGCGGTGCTGCCCATCAATCTCGTAGGCGTACTGCTAGTGCTGTTGGGACTCGCACTGCTGGCGGTGGAGGCGACCACACCCTCCTTCGGCGTCCTCGGCGTAGGTGGAGCGGTGGCTTTGGCTTTGGGGTTGACCATGCTGGTCGACACGACGGCTCCAGGCTTTCAGGTTGCCAAGCCGATCGTCGGAGCTCTGGTAGCTAGCACCGTCGCCTTTTCTGCGTTGCTCGTTCCGGTAGTCCTGAAGGCGCAGAGGCGCCGCGTCTTAACCGGGCGCGAAGAGTTGATAGGACTGCCCGGAGAAGTTCTGGACTGGAGTGGCAGTAGGGGACACGTCTTCGTGCGCGGAGAACGCTGGCGCGCTGCGTCGGGAATGGAACTCAGCCCTGGAACCCGCGTTCGGGTCACTGGCAGCGATGGTCTGACACTCACGGTGGAACCGGACTCCATGGAATCACGTTTGCTAGGAGACAGCGATGCTTCCAGCTAATCTCACTTTCTTGGCCACCATCGTAGTTCTCGTAGCCGCATTTCTCTCCTCAGCAATCCGCGTCTTGAGGGAATACGAGCGCGGTGTCGTCTTCACATTGGGACGTTTCAGCGGCGTAAAGGGACCCGGGTTGGTCATATTGATTCCCTTCGTGCAGCAAATGGTGCGCATCGACCTGCGGGTGCGCGTCCTCGATGTTCCGCAGCAGGATGTCATCTCGCACGACAACGTTTCTGTGCGTGTGAACGCAGTGATCTACTTCCGTGTTCTGGATCCGGAGCGGGCGACGATACAGGTCGAAAACTTCCTGATGGCCACCAGTCAGCTCGCCCAGACCACGCTGCGCTCGGTGTTGGGAAAGCACGATCTGGACGAAATGCTGGCCGAGCGCGACAAGCTGAACAGCGACATTCAGGAGATTCTCGACGCTCAAACAGAGGCTTGGGGTATCAAGGTCACGAACGTGGAGATCAAGCACGTAGATCTCAACGAATCCATGATCCGAGCCATCGCGCGCCAGGCCGAGGCCGAGCGCGAGCGGCGAGCCAAGGTGATCAACGCCGAGGGCGAGCAGCAGGCAGCTGCCAAGCTGCTCGAGGCTGCAGAAATCCTGAGTCGTCGCCCCGAAGCGATGCAGCTTCGTTACCTAGGCACCTTGAGCGCCATCGCGAGCGAGCGGTCTACGACTATCGTGTTCCCCTTCCCCGTCGAGCTCGGAAAGTGGATCGTCGCCAAGGGTGCGGAGACCACGAGCGCGTAACGCCTATCAGGGCAGCGGTTTCAACCCCTGTTCCAGAACACGAGCAACATCAGCGAAACCGCCCGTGAGGCGATGACCTCCTTTGCGCTCGTATTTGGTGACGAGCGCTGGGTCCGCCGCGCGACATCCGGAATCCTTCTCCTCGCTCCCGTAGATGCAGACCACCCTGATTCCCACAAGCCTGGCGAGCTCGGGTACGACAGGTAGATCGTCGGAGCGTTTTACGTCGCGAACGAGGTCGATCAAACGAAAGTGGAAGTTAGCGTGGGTCGACATGCTGACCAGCGCCACCAAATTGAGCTTCTGCTTGAGGTCGTCGGGCCAGCGCGCTACCACGAACGGTGCGATATCCGCACCACGCGAGTATCCGAGAAGCATCAACCGTGTGCGCCGCCATCTGTCGATGTAGGCTCGTGCCGCGCAGCCAATGTCGGCAGCTGCCTCGTCAGGTGTCTTCGGCCGTGTCAAATAGGCGCGCATGTTGACCCCTAGGACTGCTGCCCCCCGATCTAGAAGCGCCGCGGCCACTTTTTCGTCAGCGGCAGCCCAACCCCCATCGCCGGTAAGGAGGACGACTAGCGTAGAGCCCGAGTCCACACGGGGTGGCCGAGCTACTAGCGGCAAATTCGCCAACCGCTCCTCGTCGCATGATTGGTTAGCGGGCTGCGGCAGAGCGCGGCTCGACATGCAAACACTGAGGGCTGCACCGAACAGAGAGTGGAGCGCCCTCTCGAGCAGCGTAGTCGCTCTGCAGGGGCAAGTACGCACTCTCGATGCCACGAACCGATTTACTGCGGCGGCCGCTGGGCGGGCGGTCCCTGGAAGGCTCCGGGCCCGGGCCCGAACCCGCGCCCGCTGCGTATGCGCTGGGGGAGCTTGCTCCACTGTTCGGGCGTAAGTATGCCCTGTGCCTGCCGGAGCGATTCCTGAATGTGCTGCTGCAGTTGGTTGATCTTGGGCTGTAGCTGTCCCATCATTGCAGCCATGTCGGGATTTACTCCGGCGCCCTCCACCAGCTTGCGAACTTCCTGAGCCAGCGCCGTGTTACGTGCATCCAGCGAATCGGCTACGGTTTGCAGCTTGGCAACCTGCTCTCCGCTCAAGTTCAGATTCAGCGAATCCTTGAGCTGGACGATCTGACGCACTGGGTTGAAGGATGCCAGCGCCAGTGCGAAGCCACCGGCACCGGCTCCCGGTCCCGCGGCGCCCCCACGACCTCCTCCACGCCCGCCGAAGGCTGCCCCGCGTACCGCGTCGATAGCGTCCCGAAGTCTGTCGGGCCCCACCATCAACCTAGCGTTGACTCCGAGTTGGAAAGGTACGCTGATGCCGTTCTGGCCCTGGCGCGAAGCGCCGAACCTTTCGTTCACTTCGTACAGGTAGCGCTGCGCTACAGGGTCGAAGCCGCGCACGTAGAGGAGCGTGTTGTCTTGGCCCCGCAATGCCCCCCAGCCACGCAAGTTGTTTTTGCCGTGGAGGAGCTGATCCAGTCCCGATAGGAAGTTTTGTGTCGTGACCGAAATCATCAGTCGTCGATTGAGGCCCAGTGCCATCGGTCGCCAGTTGAGTTGCAGCTCGAGGCTGGGTTGCCAGACCCCGCGGCACGAATTGCGAGCGGCAACCGTACCTAACTGTTTCTCCAGGCAGCTTCTAACCGAACCGGGAGCATTGGCCAACAGCTTCTCCATTCCGACAGCGAGAGCGGAGTCCAAACCCTGCGATCGCGGATCGAAAACGAAGGCGCGATCGTTGCGCGATCCGTCGCCGTTGATGTCGCTCCCTACCAGTGGCGTGAACGGTGCGCCGGAAGAAAGCCGGCCCATAGCAGTTATCTCTAGCCCCAGGTTCACGGGCCAAGTGAGCGTGCCGGTAATCGAGTGCCGCCGATCGAAGCTGCTCGGAGCCCATTCCCTGACGTTGGGGTTCCCGGCCGTGGTAGCCGCCGCGAAGCCGCCGGCGCCCGAGCCAAAGCTTCCCCCACGGCCGCCGGCGAAGCCACCGAAGCCTCCACCCGACGACTGGTCGCGCGCAAAACCCAGCGTGTAACCGACGTTGAAGATCGCACCTCGATTAGTGAGCCCCCCGAACGACACAGTCAGCTGAGTGGCTTCGCTCTTGAGATCCGAGGTGACCACCAGTACCTGGCCGAACTCGGGGTGCACCCGCGATTCCAGCATACTGACCGCGCCGGTTCCCGGGATTATGCTGCTCGCTGGGACGTAGACCGGTCGGCCCCCTTCGTTCGATAGAGTGAATCGAGGAACCGTAGCCAGATTGATGTCGCGGTAGCCGGTTTGGGCCACGCCACGCGAGTAGCTCAGGTCCACGTTCAGGTTGTAACGCTCGAAGATTCTCCGCTGGGCGCCGAGCGAAGCTCGCCACGAGCGCGGTGCCTCGAAATCGCGATCGAACACCGTGACCGACGGTCTCACGTTAGGCACGAAGCTGTTGCCGCCGTCGGCACACGCCGAAGGAATCGCTAGCGGGTTCGCTGCAAAAGCGCTCCAGTCGGGAGTGGGAACGTTGCTCCCTATGCATACAAGATGCGCTTCGGCGTTGGCCAGCCCAGTGGCAGCCGCAGCCTGCGAGAACAGACCACTGTTCGGCGTGCTCCGGAACTCGCCGATGCCGCCGCGAATCACCAGAGGGCTCGCGCCCCGGCCGCCCGGTCCCACCGCACCGAGGAATCCGGCTAACCCAGCCTCACCACCACCGCGACCGCCGCCACCTCCCACCCGGCCGCCCCTCCCCCCTTCTCCCCCTTGTCCTCCGCGTCCACCTTGCCCGCCATCCCTACCGCCAGGCATGCCGATGGTCCAGGTGAAGCCCACACGCGGGCTCACGTGCACTTCTTTCGGCACATAATCAGTGCGATAACCGAACTTCTCGTCCACGAGGGGATTGTAGGGCGGCTCGTTGCCGAAGCTGCTACCTTCGAGGCGCGCACCGTAAGTGACCTGCAAACCGCGATTGACCCGCCAGACATCGCCCAAATAAAGCGCCGCGTTTACCTGCGACCCTTCGCGCACGGTCGGCGAAAGGGTGCGCGTGAACATAGCTGGCCTGTTGGCCTCGAAGTCCGCCAGTGACTGGAACGTGTACGTGCCATACCGGTTCGTGGTCACGTCCTGCCGGAAGCTGGACAGGTTGAACAGCCCTCCGAGCTTGAAACGATGATTCGCCGTCAGCCACGAAAGCTCGTCCGTGATCTCCAGCGTCGAGCTGACTCCGTCCTGAGGCAGGCCAGTGTTACCACCGAACGTCAATGTGGAAACGGCTCGCGCTCCGTCCTCTAGATCCGACGCCACCTGAACGCGTCCCGCCGGGAGTGTCACGAATGGTCTAGCTTCGCGAGTGTTCTTGCTGTAGTACGCCTTCAACTCGTTTAGGAAGCGATCACCCACGATAGATGTGAACGTTCCCATCAGGCCGCCGCTCCAGCTCTTCTGCGTTCCACCCGTATGAGGGAGGGCGAGCGTTCCGACGCGCGACGGGTCCTGATCGTTCCAGCTCCAGTCGGCTCGCAGAGTGAGCGAGTTACCGTTCTCCATCAACCAATCCAGTCTCAGTAGCCCCGAAAGGTCGTCCTGGATCCGCTTGTCGTCGAAGTACGCGCCCGGAGCTATTCCCTTGGAAGAAGCCACAGCGAAGAAGCGGCTTACGGAGTCTGGCGCCACGCCGAATCGAGCCAAGGTGCCCCCGTCGGCGTTGAAAAGGGACGGGAGAATGTCTTGCCGCTGCCTAAGCTGAATAGAACCGAAAGCGAAGAGGCGGTCCTTGACGATGGCTCGCCCGTAGCCGCCCGAAAACTGATTCTGCGTGTAGCCCTGCGACAGCGGGGACTGATCAGCCCCGGAGACTACGAGATCGTCGTCGCGCAGCGAATAGCCGAAGTTACCTTGCGGAGTGTTGGTCCCGGACCTGGTGGTCGAGGAAATCAGGCCTCCCGAGAACTGACCTCGAGATACGTCGTAGGTGCTCGTCACTACGCGCGTGGTACGCAGTGCCTCCTGTGGCACCTGCGTAGTGCCGAAGCTCAGGCCGTCCAGAGTTATGGCGTTGGCGTCAGGACGCTGGCCGGCTACGGAAAACCCGGCCGCGGTGGAGTCGGTCGCCGTGATCGGGACCACCTGCGGCGACAGGAGGGCCAAATTCAGTAGATCCGCCGCATCCACCGGTAGCCGTGCTGCTTGCTCGGGCGTGATCGCTCGCTCTATCGAGCCCGGCGTGGGGAGATCCTGGCCCGCACGCGGCGTTTGGCGCGCCTGCACTTGTACCGGCGAAAGCTGTGTCGCGGTAAGACTGAGTGTGGCGTCCGCTACGAGTCGGTCCTCGTCGGCTATCCGTCGCAGCTCGATCGTGGCCGGCGCTAACCCGATCGCCCTGATGACCACCCGGTACTCGCCTCCCCCGTCGGGAAACAAGAGCGTGTACTTGCCCTGCGCATTCGTGCGCGCGCGCCGCGTTACGTTGGTTTCGAGCGACGTGACCTCGACCACTGCTCCCACTATGGGGCTGCCGTTCTCCGCTCTGACGGTCCCAGTGACGATGTCGGTGCTGGCACCGATCTGGCCCGACGCACTACCAGCCGTGCCTAGCAGCAATAGCGAAAGGGCCGCGGCGCACCACATCCGGGCCCGGGAAGGTATCCAGCCTGCAGCCATCTGGCACTCCCCCACGTGCAAAGAAAAAGCGTTACCGCATTGCGGGCACCTATTGGACGCCCCCCTAGATGCCGCTGTTAAAACGTCTTTCCGTGGAGGGCGGTTGTGGGGGCGCCGTCCCCAGCCATGGCGCCCCCGGCACGGAATCTCGCCCCTCAGCTACAGCTCAGGCGCCCGCGAGGAAGAGGAAGGATACAGTTACGCGTCACGCCGTTGTGCGTGATGGTCACCTTAGCTGTGCCGCTTCCATCGAACACTATTACTTCGCGCCGCGCGGCAGTAATCGGGCTCTGTCCTTCGAAGGTCACGCTCGCGGTCATAGTGCGCACGATTCTCCCGGATTTGGGGATCGGCGGGCCATCGGTTCTTACTGGAACTACCACGTTATCGGTGGTATCGGCCACCTGCCGAACGGCCGTGAAGTTGCCCCGCGTAGAGACACCGGTAGTGTGCTCCCCGCCTGCGGAGTTGCCGTTCACCGTGCGCTGCGTGCTGCCACCAGCTAGGCCGGAAACGGTACGATCGGAGCGATGCTGCACGACAGTTGTCGCCGACAACACTTTGCTGCTGTCGCCCAATATGCGCCCGTGGAATCCTCTCCCCGGCCCGCTCCTCCCACTGTCTCTCGCAAAGACGATCGTACCGGTGACTTCTGTGAGTACATTGACGGAGTTCGTGGTCTCTCTGTTGTACGAAGGTTGCACCGCGCCCGAGGAATCCCTGTACTGCACCGAGCGCTCGATGGTGAGGTCGTTGCGAACGATAGTTTCGCACTCGAATCGTCCCGTCGCAGGATCGAAGCTACCCGAGCAGCGGAAGGCGGCGAACGGACCGGCGTCGCCACTGAGCTGGCCGAACGACAGCGCGCCGGTGAAGGAGTCGTGAAGGCCGCCTCCCATCATCGTGCCCATCATCGTGCGTACACCCAGCGCAGCCCCCTTCGGATTGGGCAGCCACAGCGTCGGCGTAACGTCGCCGGCGAAGCTACTCTGAACCTCAGAGTAGCCCAGTGGCACTGCTAGGAAGGCCTCGGACGCAACGTCCACCCGCGCGTCCTGCCCGCTCTCCAAGAAATTGCTGCAGCCTCCTAGCGTGAAAGAAACAGCTATGCCAGCAAATGCCAAGATTTTTTTCGGAGACATCGCACCAGCTCCTTTAATCGTGATAGACGCGCTCCACATAGACGCGCTCCACCCATCGACTTCGCTACAGGATGACACGCTAGCGCGCTCCCACCCTTACGCTAGCGCCGACAGATGGCTGGCGGTGCCAGATTGGCAACCGCCTGTGTCTTCGTGGCGGCCCACCTGTTAGGCCTTTGGCCGACTTGGCCGAGATCGGCGGGCATGCGTGATGCTCATCTGGTGGGCGGAAAAACAAACAGGTGAACGGCTGCTGGATACGCGCCAGCTGCCGGGCATCTGGTGAGACTGCAGCAAGGAGGTGATGCGCCATGATGCTAACTCCGCTGGACACCGTGCTGGATAGGATGGTCACGTTGAGTCGCGCAATGGATCAGGTGTTGTCGCTCGACGGCAGTGAGCTCGGTGCGCAGGTGTGGGTGCCCAGGATGGACGCCTGGGAGACCGAAAACGGTTTCGTGGTGCAGCTCGATCTGCCGGGCGTCGCTCCGGAGGCGGTGGACGTGAGCTTCGAGCGCAACACTCTTACGATCCGTGGCAAGCGCTCTGAAACGATCCCTGCGCCCGACAAGGACGGGCTGCGGGTGTACGCCAGCGAGCGGCCGTGCGGAGAGTTCGTTCGCACGATTCGCTTCCCGCAGTACGTGGTGGGCGACGGGATTCAGGCACAGTTCGCGAACGGCGTGCTCACGGTGACCGTACCCAAGGCCGATGCGGCGAAGCCGCGCAAGATCGCGGTAATGGCGGCGGTCGAAGCCAAGCAGGTCCCGGGCACCCAGGCTGTGGCTGGTCAGCCTGCGGCCTGAGGTCGGGGCAAGAAGCCACGGCCTGAGTCGGGCAGGTGGCGCGCTGAAGCTTCGGCCGCCCCCTAGGAAGGTGGCAGCTCTTCGGAGCGCGCCACCTTTTCGCTCTGGGCGCCTAACGCCGGTCTAGCAGCCGCATTCCGAAGTAGAAAGTCCGCGGAGCGCCTGGCTCGTAGTAGCGACCCCGGCTCGCATTCGTCACGACGTTGGCCGCATAACGGCGGTCGAGTGCGTTGTCCACGCCGATTACGGGTTGCAAGCCCCAGCGCGTTCCCCCTAGCAGCCTCATGTCGATCTTCGTGTAGCCGGGCGCGTAATTCGAGTTCGCGTCGTCCGCCGCAGCCCGCGCTACCTGTTGGACTTCGATCGCCAGGGTCCAAGAGGACGAGTGCCACGTACCTCGCATGGACAAAGCGAAGGGTGGGACGCCTGGCACGGTACGGCCAGAGTAGTTCGTTCCTCCGACTGCATAATCGACATAGCGGTAGCGCAGCCAGCTTGCCGACGCTCCGAGGTCGAGTGCACCCGCGTTCAAACGAACTCCTACCTCGGCGCCACTCCGTCTGGTTCTGCCGGCGTTTCGGAAGTAGCGTCGCCCACCTCCGCCTGGTATTTCGAAGGGAACGAGTTCCTGGCGCGTTTCGATCCGAAAAATAGCGCCGTCCACGAGCGCGCGACCAGCTAACATCTTCAGACCGACCTCGTAGCTCCTCCCTCGCTGCGGCTGCAGCTCCCGATTGAGCCCGCCGCTGCCATCCGGCTGGTTAGCGAGTTCGGTCGTCGTGGGCGTCTCGAATGAAGAAGCGACGTTGGCGTAGAGCGACAGTCGCTCACCAGCCTTCCAGTTCAAGCCAACCATAGGCGACAACGCTCCCATGGCCCGTGACTGTTCGCCCGCTTGCGTATTGCGCCTATCGAGTACCGAAAAGCGTGTCCGGTCGTTGCGGACAGTTCCGGTAAGCGAAAGAAACGGTCGCGCTGCTATCTCGGCACGAACGAACACACCGACACTGGTTACCGACTCTTCTTGATCGAGCGTTGTCGCTCCTCTGTCGGAATCGCTGGGACATGTCGGCGGCCGCGGCACTGTTCCGGCGCAATTTGCGTAATTGCGCCGGTCGTCGTATTGGACCAAGTAGTCGGCTCCGGCTGACAGGAGCAGCGGCTTGGCTGCGCGCCCAGTCTGCGCTCGCAGCGAGCCGCCACCGGTGGCCCTGTCGAAGGTGACGATGGCGAACGGCTGCGGGTTGTCCAGTGTCCGTTTGCCAGCATGAAGGCTGGCGCTCAGCGCAGTACCCCCGACCCGCTGCGTCATCTGGAAAGCCGCCAGAGTGTGGCTCGCGGTTTTGCCCGACTTCTTGACGATGTTCTGACTGTCGGCAAGCGACGGATCGACAGAAAGTTCTGCCGCCGTGAGTGCTCCCGGGTTATCTCCTCTCGGGGCGCGATATACCTGCAGCACTAGCTCCCGCCGAGGATCGCGCCAAGAAAGGTCGGCCGAGACGCTACGATTCCTGTATCGGGAATAGGTGCGGAAGCCCGACCCTTCGTTGAAGGTGGAAGCAACGCGAGCTGTCGCACGGCCGGTGCCCAACCCCAAAGCGCCGGACAAGCGCCAAGCGTCAGCGGTATACCAAGAGGCGAGTTCTGGCTGCCATCCTTCTCCGAGCGGACGTCGAGTACGAAAATCGAGCACCCCGCCGGACGCGTTGCCGTACAGCGCACCTGCACTCCCCCGCAGCACTTCCACTCCGCTTAACGTCTCTAGGTCGAGAAAGTCGACCGCCGTCTGCCCGTCCGCTAATGTGAGTGGAATCCCGTCTCTGAGTATACGCACGCCCCGGATCCCGAAGGCGGAGCGGGCTCCGAATCCACGCACCCCTATTCTAGGATCCTGCGAGGGATTGAAGCGGTTCCAGACTTGCACACCGGGGATAGCGTAGAGAATCTCGGCCAGACTACTGCGTCTCGACCCGATGCGATCCTCTGCCAAATCGATCCGCGAAAGCGCGTACGGAATTTCGAGGATCGAGCGGCCGGCCTCGCGCGTCACCGTGACCTGGCCGATGCGGACCGCGGCTGTGTCCTGGCCCGAGCTGGCTCCCGGCAATACGGCAGCCGTAACTACGAGACATGCGCCCAGTCTCGCGTACCCCACAAGCCAACTGAGCAGGTTCCTGTGACGAGACATGCTGAGTCTTGTTCGGGTAATCCTCATTCTTCCACCTGGACAGCTTCCCTGCGCGACAAGAGAAGTACGAGTGTACCAGCGACTACGACTGCGGCGCCAGCCAGCGTCCAGAGCCCTGGTCGTTCCCCGAAGAAAAGGACCCCCCAGACACCTGCAAAAACGATCTGCAGGTAGCCCGCGGTGGTGGCGCGAGACGTTCGCTCCAGTTGCAAGCCACGTGTTATCGCGGTCTGCGCTAGCTGGGTAGCGAGGCCTGTCCCGACGAGCAGAACTGCATCTCTGAGGTTCGGAGTAATCCAACCGCGTGCGAGAAACGGAAGTGACATGGGGATCGACATCAGCGGCAGGTAGAGAACCACTATCTCGGGACGCTCGTGCGGCATTCGCCGAATCGTTGCGTACGCTGCGCCGCTGAAGGCTGCGCCCATGAGAGCGATGACTATCCACGACGCTGGGATACCGGAACCGGCGCCGCCGAAAATGAACGCCGGCCGCGTGACCATCACTACGCCGGCTAGCGAAGCGACCAACGCTGCTAGCTCACCCTTACCGACCGGCTCGCGATACCACAAGCCGGCGATGAGAATAGCGAATACGGGATTGGTGTAGTGAATCAGCGTCGCCTCGCCCAACGGCAAGTGGGTGAGCGAAAACAGGAAGCACGCTAGCGCTGCAGCCCCCAGCGTGCCGCGCAGCAGCAAGAGTCGAGGCTGCTGCCCCCATACGTTGGCTACACCGCGGCGGCGAAGTGTCAGCCAACTCAGCAGTAGAGTGACCACTCCGCGAAAGAACACGATCTCCATGCTCGGGATGCGTTGTCCAGCCAACTTCACGAGCAGGCTCATCACGCTGAACCAAAAAGCCCCGATCACCATGTAGGTGACGCCAGCCGACCGCTCTCGGCCCGATCGGAAAGCCATCAGCGTAGCGAGGCGCGTGCTGCGCAGGTAGTCCCACATGAGTGAGCCGAAGGTTACTGTTCGGTGCGCGCCCTTTCGGCGTCGCCCGTGGGAAGCCCACTCTTCGCTCGGTCTAGGATCTTCTCCAGCGCCTGTGGGGTGCCCACCAAGAAAACTCGGTCCGATGGGTGCACCACGCGATCGTGGAGATCCAGCTCGATGCGACCCTGGCTCTCCACAGCCACGATCCGAGCTGCGTGCGTACTGGCGAACCGCTTCGCCAACTCCTCCAATGGAACGGGGGCATCGATTCCGAGCTCTGTACCCGCCAGCGACCTGACTTCCAAGTCGGGCGGCCGTGCTAGCAACGAGTCCACTCTCTGCATTGCACGCCCACGCTGGCGGAGCAGTTCGTAGTGATCGCGTCGAGCTTCTTCCGCCTGGGCTCTGATGGCGTGTTCCGGGACCCGGTAACGCCGCAGTACGCGAGCGAAGATTTCCAGCGACGTTTCGAATTCTTCAGGCACGACTTCGTCCGCGCCAGCGGAGTAGAGTTCGTCCATGTCCGCCACGTAGCGCGTTCGGGCTACTATGTGGATGCCGGGGTTCAGGTGCCTCGCCACTGCGATCCCGCGCACCTCGTCGTTATGCGAGGCGATGGCGAAGACGACGACTCTGGCTCGGGCGATGCCTACTCGCTCCAGTACGTCTGCACGGGTCCCGTCTCCGAAATAGATGGGCTCCCGCTCCAGCCGCGCCTGGCGCACCACGTGGCCGTTCGATTCTAGGATTACGTAAGGTATTCCGGCGCTCCGCAGAGCCCGCGCCAGATTACGTCCGTTGAGTCCGTACCCGACGATCACGACATGGCCTTCCAGCATTCGCGCCGCCCGTGCCTCGCGCGTAGCGAATTCCATCGTGGTATGGCGACGGTACGCCAGTAGTCGCTCGGCCACGGTCGGTGCCGCCGAAACGACGAAGGGAGCTGCCAGCATAGTCACGACCGCTGCGGCGAGGAAAACCTGGAAATCCTCCCCGGACATCAAGCCAGTCGTACCAGCCAGACCTGCGAGTACGAAGGAAAACTCGCCCACCTGGGCCAGTCCGAGTCCGGCCAATACCGCAACCCGTGCCGAACGACGAACCAGTCGTACCGCGAGAAAGGCAATCGTTGCCTTGAGCAGGACGATCCCCACTGCCACGCCTACGACGAGCAGCAAGTGCTGCCCTACGAAACGTAGGTCTAGCAGCATACCGATCGAGGTGAAGAAGATGCCGCTGAAGGTATCCCGAAAGGGAAGAACGTCGGAGAGGGCCTGCAGTCCGTATTCCGATTCCGAGACCAGCAACCCAGCGAGGAACGCGCCGAGTGCTAGCGACAAGCCGAAGCGGGACGTCAGGAACGCTGCACCGAGACCGATAGCTAGCACGGAGAGGGTGAATATTTCTTGGTTGCGGAGCTCTGTCACGCGCCGTAGTACGCCCGGCACTACGGCCCGCCCTCCCAACACCAGGCCGCCCGTAACTAGCACCGTCAGCAGGGCCGCTCGAAGCGCCGCACCTGGACCGTGTGCAGTGCCGGCCAGGAAGGGGAGCAGAAGCATCAACGGTACCACACAGAGGTCCTGGAAGAGCAGAATCGCGACCACTATTCGTCCGTGGGAGGAGTCCAGCTCGCCCAGATCAGCGTAAACTTTGAGGACTATGGCAGTGGACGAAAGCGCCACGAGAGCTCCCCACAGTGCTGCTTCGTTAGGCGGTTTCCCCAGGAGTGTGGCGCATCCTGCGACCACCGCCATAGTGCCCAGCAGCTGCACTGTGCCACCTCGGATGACGTAGCGGCCCGTTCGCAGGATTCGGGCTAGCGACAGCTCTAGTCCCACTGCGAACAACAGCAGCACGACGCCGACTTCGGCCAACTGGTTGACCGACCTAGCATCGGCAACGAATCGAAGGGCGTGCGGACCGATCAGTACGCCAGTGGCGAGGAAGCCGACCAACGTAGGAATGCGTATCCGGTGCGCCAGGATGGCGACAGGTAAAGCTACGCCCACCAGGACCAGTAGGTCCCTCAGAATCGGAGCGGATTCCACGATCGGGAAGCTCTCGCCGGAGCGTCCCGACCGGTAGTGGGGCACACCGAAGTCCTACGGTATGGCTACTATCCGATGCCCGCTAGCGCCTCCCCTGCACGTCAGCCAGCACGCTGCAACGAGACTCCGAGCCCGACTCAGGATGCCATACGGCGTCGGAACTCTGGCACCAGATTACGGAAATTCCGCGACAGGGTGAGCTCGGCCCCGGACGCGAGTACTAGCGTGAAGTCGCCAGTGCGGCGCGGCTGGACGTCTCGCACCGCATCGCGGTTGACGATCGCCGAGCGATGGATCCTCACGAACGACGAGGGATCCAGCTGCCTCTCGAAGGTAGCCAATGTTCCGCGCACCGTTACTGTCCGTGCGCTAGTGTGCAGGCGCACGTAGTTCCCGAACGCCTCTAGCCAGAGAATCTCCGCGACGTCCACGATCATCGCATGGTTACCCTGCCGCACTACGAGGCGATCCAGGTACTTGGGCTGTTCGCTGGCAAGGACGTCGGCTGCCGTGCCTAACGTGGAACCCTCGCCCCCAACCGCCCTCGTTGCGTCGTCACCTCGATGTTCGCCCGCGTTCCCTACTGTCGTACGATAGACTGCTGTAAACGATCGACCGATCAGAGTCATAGGCACCTCCTCTAGTTCGGAATGTCGATCCTTATTGAGAACGTATAAAAGCAAACAAGCGCTAGCTGCGTAGCGCTATGGGGCTAGCCGATTCTTCCATGAGAATATTCTCATGCCATGGACGCACTCGCGCTGTTCGCCGACAGGACGAATGGCTGTGGCTCGGGACCGATCCCGCCTAACGACGCTAGGGTTACCTGCGTGCAGTTTGCCGGGAAATCAAAAACCAGCCGATGCTCCCGGCCACGAGGGAAGCACTCAGTACACCGACCTTGGCGGCGTCCAGTGACGCACCGCTTCCGAACGCCAAGCCCGCCACGAAAAGAGACATCGTGAAGCCGATTCCGCCCAACCAGGAGACGCCGTGCAGAGCGCCCCAACTGACCCCTGCCGGGAGACGCGCCAGCCCCAGGTGCACGGCTAACCAGCTGAAGCCGAAAATTCCTAGCGGCTTGCCCAGAATCAAACCGAGGACGACCCCCAGGGTGACGGGATCGGTGACATAAGCCGCAGGGGAGGCGAGGTGAACACCAGCATTCGATAGAGCGAACAGTGGCATGATAAGGTAGGAAACCGCAGCGTGCAGCGAATGCTCCAACCTCAACAGCGGTGCTTGGACCGCTTCGGACGCTAGTTCCAGAGCGTGAACGGCTTCTTGCTGCCCACGACTTGTGATCACCAGGCGGTCGCCGGTCTCGGACCGGTCGAAATCGTCCAACACGCGTCGCGCTAGTTCCGAGAACTGCTTGGCATCGATTTTGGTCCGCGAAGGAATCGTCAGAGCCAGTAACACTCCGGCAACGGTGGCGTGCGCCCCGGAAGCCAGGACGGCCAGCCAGAGCAGCACTCCCCCGATAACGTAGGGGGTCAGGGACCTCGCACCGAGCCGTCCCAGCAGCAGGAGCCCCGCGAATATGGCCGCCGCCAGCATGAGCGCCGTGGTGTCGAGCGAACTCGTATAGAAAAGAGCGATCACCAGGACCGCACCCATATCGTCCACGATCGCTAGGGCCGTCAGAAAGATCTTTAGACCGGTGGGCACCCTCGGTCCCATGAGAGTCAGCACTCCTAGGGCGAACGCGATGTCCGTGGCCATCGGGATACCCCAGCCACGCACAGCAGGAGTCCCGAAATTCACCGCTGTATACAACAGTGCGGGGAGCACCATCCCACCCACGGCAGCGGCTATCGGCAGTGCTGCCTGGCGCGGCGAAGCCAACTCGCCCACCAGCAGTTCCCGCTTGATCTCGAGGCCCACCAACAGGAAGAAAACTGCCATAAGGCCGTCGTTTATCCACTGA
>DATMBI010000218.1:0-6915 GCA_035559375.1 Gemmatimonadaceae bacterium
GCGGCAGACGAGACCTCCGGGTCCGGGGCCGCGTCGGCAGCGAACCCTCCCACCTGCCGATTCACTAGATCGTTAGGCAGCACGTCGCTGGTGATGCCCATGTCTTCCAGGTAGGCGGTAACAGTTTGGTGAAGAAGCGAAATAGCCGAGGCCTTCTTGCCGAAGCGGCCGATGTACTTCCCGTCCACCAAAACGCGAGGCGCATGGGTTCCGTCGAGCAGTTCGTCCAACCGCGCTATTTCGGCTATCGCATCGCTCGCATCCACTAGCTGCACGCGACCAGAGATACCGTCACCGTCGCGATCATCCGCATCTTCCAGGGCCAGGAGAGTGAGGTCATCCACTGCTTCCAGGAACCCCAGCCCCGTGACACTGGGTGGCGTGAATCTGGCTACACCAGTTGCAACTGGCGGGACCACTTCGGGACTGTAGTCCAGGACCGCACGGTGCTGCAGTTGCGGTCCACCCAGAGGGCGCAGCGGATCGAAGCGAGCACCATACATACGGCCGAACCGAGTAAGGTTGAATGCGAGGTGTCCCTTCCCGTCACCTGGATGGCACGTCTCGCAAGACGGTGCTACGAAGATGGGCCCCAGCCCCTCGCGCACGCCGAAGATGCGACCGAACTCCTCGTCACCGCGAAAGTGCTGGGCCAATTGCGCGCCCGTTAGCCCTTCCAGAGGTCCAGCTAAAGTGAGCTCCTCCGGCGGAGCCCCAGGAAGGAGTAGCTCGCACGCAGTTATTGCCAGCGTCCCGGCGAGCAACAAACGACGCCTCACCGTAACCTCTGATTGGTCGCCACAAACTAAATATTTAGGGTGACCTAATTCTGTCAAGGGCTACGAACAGCTAGCCGCCGTACCATGGGTTAGGACAGGACTGCTAGGCTGCCGCCCGTAACCTCAATTCACGCTAGAGGCTTGGTCCCGCTAGCCACGAAGATGCCGATGGATGCTTCTTCGCAACCAGAGCTCGACTGGGCGCAACAGTTCTCGTCCAAGCAATCCACGATGACGTCTGCCAAGCCCGCATCCTCGAGCCACGTGCGGATATCGCCACGCTCGAAGCCCAGCCAGCGGTCCTGCTGCTCAGTGCGCAAGAACTCGTAGTCGTGCTTATCGAGGTCGGTAATGACCACCCTGCCGCCGGGCTTGAGGACACGAACCATTTCTCGAATGGCAGCGGCCGGGTGCTCCACGTGGTGCAAGTACATGTTGGCGAACACGCGATCCACCGACGCGTCAGCCAGCGGTAGGCGCTCAGCTTCGCCGACGCGACACTCCACGAGACCACTGCCGCCGAACTTGCTCTGCAATTGCTCGAGCATCGCTGGCGACTCGTCCACTGCGATCACGCGAACCCCCGCTCGCAGCAAACCTTCCGTGACGAAACCCGTCCCCGCCCCGAGGTCAGCGGCTAGCTCTCCCTCCTTGACCCGGGCTAAGGCTATGGCCTTCTCGCGTACCGCGTCCGAAAAAAAGCTCGCGCGAAGTGAATCCCACTGGCGAGCGATGCTGTCGAAGTAGGGTCTGCTGCTCATGACTGGCTCGTGGATGTAAGGACAGCGGCCGGGACCGCTTGCATACTGGAATTAGGGGGCGGTGCCGTGGAGCTTTCGACAACCTAGCAGATTCGTCAAGGTCTAGCTGGTCGTGGTCGCGCAGCTTTTTCCCACGACTCCACTGGCCCCGCTGTTACTCTGAAAAGCGGATGCGGTGCTGGCTTCTTGAGGCCGCGAAGGCGCTGGTAGCGCTCGGGATCGCGCTTCCGGAGCTTGCGCAACAAATGATTCCACTCGTGTTCCAGTTGCCCCACTGTTACAGCGATCCTCCTGCTCGTCCTGGCCGTGCCTATGGCGCCAGCCGCGAAGCGGTACTTCCGGCGCTGCGCCTCGGCCAGCACGCCGCATAGGTATTCTGCTATCGCAGCCAAGGGACGTGGATGGGAACGGAAACGCACCAGTTGGGGATGGTGACGGTATCCCGACGTGCGACCCCTGAGAACGGCCTGGGCCAACAGCGCCTCGCGCCACAAGGCGACGAGGCCGCGGCTGTCTAGATACCTAGGATGTAGGCTCCATAGACGCATCGCGAACAACAGGATCGCAAGAGCGACAACACACCGCAACCGCTCTCCGACGAGCGGATCCGCGGCGTCGCCGAGGTGCCGGCAACTGGAATCGAGCCTATTGACGGTTCCGCTACACCGGACTATGCATGAGTGGATGCGCTTCCGGCGCTACTTGGGACGGGTATCACGCCGCGCTCTAGCGGCCTCCACACTCCTGGCGACGCTCTTCGCAGGGGTGGGGTACCCACTCGTCCACCTCGTCGCGGCTCGCGACCAGGCCGGTAGCTCCGCGGTACCTGCGATAGCTGAGCAGGGCGCAGCATTCCATCACCACGTTCAAAACTGCCGAGTTTGCAGTTCAGCGACGGCGTCCTTTCTGAATGCGCGCTCGATCGCCGTCTGGTTCTTCCTGTTAGATCGAGAGGACCCGCTGGCCTCGCCGCCGGCTCTGCGGCTCGCGATCCCGTTCGCTGGCGTTCTCGCTGCGCGCGCACCACCTCCCCTCCTCTCCGCCTGAACTGGGTCTAGCTCCCGGCTCCTTCTTGCGCCGGGACGACTATGGTGCCCTCGGGGCGTCCGAGGGCGTGGAGACACTCCGGGAGGATGCATGCAGTACGCTCGCTCGCTTCCCAGGCGAGGAATTCTGTTGCTGGCGGCGCTCCCACTACCGCTTGCGGCGCAAGACCATGACGCTACGGTCATAGGCCGGGTGCTCTCGGCCCGCGATCAGCGTCCTGTGCAAGCCACTGTGAGAGTGCAGGGGACGCACCTCCAGCAAGTAGCGAACGCCGAAGGGCGTTTCGTGCTGGCCCATGTGCCACCTGGAAGCCGCAGGCTCTGGGTGAGTGCCATCGGATACCGAGCCTACGTGCGGGACGTGGAACTCGCTCCCGGGGACACCGCACACTTAACAGTCTTGTTGGAAGAATCGGTTTTCCAACTTCAGGAAGTCGTAGTAGCCACCGGTAGCTTCGGCGAGCGCACCTTGCGCGAAACGCTGAGCCCCACATCAGTGGTTGCTGCAGCTTCCTTGGATCGCCAGCTCGATGCCACGCTCTCCGCGACGCTTCGTCGAGAGCCAGGGGTCGCATCGGGTTCCTTGAGCGCGACTACCGCCCAGCCAGTGCTACGTGGGTTGAGCGGCGATCGCGTGGTGATCCTTCAGGACGGTCTTAGGCCGGGGGATCTCGCCTCCACGTCGCTAGACCATGCGGTCACCATAGACCCACTCAATGCGCGCAGCATCGAAGTCGTTCGAGGACCCATGTCGCTGCTTTACGGCAGCAGCGCACTGAGCGGAGCGATCAACCTCGTTCGCGACGAGATCCCCGCGCACCGGCCTGACGGGATACACGGAGCACTGACCGCGCAACTGAGTAGCGTCAATCGGGGCGCAGCTGCGGGTGGTTATTTCGTCAAGGGCGTCGGGCCGCTCGTCGTGCGCGGCGAGGGTACGCTTCGCACGGCTGGAGATACGCGCACTCCCGTGGGGCCGCTACCGAATACGCAGACGACCACGCTGGACTTCGCCACCGCCACCTCTTACGTGGGCCACTCGGGTCACGGTGGCATTTCCTACCGCTTTTACGACAACGAGTACGGCATACCCGGTGGCTACGTCGGGGGTCACCCGGAAGGAGTGGACGTAGCCATGCAGAGGCACACCCTGCGCGCTAGTGCAGAGGTCCATCGCGAGAGCGGTAGGTGGGAAAGTTTGGAAGCGAATGTCGGTGCAACGGCCTACCGTCATACCGAGTTCGAACCTTCCGGAGCAGCCGGCACTCGATTTCGGCAGAGCTACCTTACCGCCAACGCGAAGGCTCGCCATCGCGGACTTTTCGGCGCCACGCGCGGTGCGATTGGTCTCGATCTGCGCTTGCGCGACATCCGCACCGGCGGGACTCTGCGTACACCGTCGACTAGCGATTACGGTGTCGCTCTCTATGCAGTACAGGAGTACGGTAGCGGGCCGCTCCGCTTCCAGGCGGGACTGCGCTACGATCACTCGCACTACGAACCCGAAGAGGAAGGTGTCATCTTCGTGGGAGGCCAGCAGGTTCCCATCCGCCCGCGGTCTTTCGCTTCCTTCTCGGGCTCTACGGGAGTGCTCGTAGATGTCGGCCGGCATCTGCAGGTCGGCGCCAGTGTGGCGCGCGCCTACCGGACACCAGACTTCATCGAGCTCTACTCCGACGGGCCACACCTCGCAGATAACTCCTACACGGTGGGCGACCCGTCGCTGAAGGCAGAGTCGGGACTGGGGGTGGATGTCTTCGCGCGTTTCGAGCGCTCTCGCGTGCGCGCAGAGGTGGCGTTTTTCAGCAACCTGTTGCGCGACTATGTGTTTCCCTCCAGCCGTGGCCGCGCCATAATCGGGCGCCAGGGGGGACGGCCGCTTTTCCAGTATACCAACGAGTCAGCCCGTTTCGCCGGCGCCGAAGGTAGCATAACGATCAACTTAGGCCGGCATCTTCTGCTCGAGTCGACAGCCTCTTACGTCGCGGCTCGCTTCACTAGCGACCGAGCTCCGATCCCGGTGATCGAACCTCCTGATACGACCTTCGTGCAAGCCTCTCGCTTTCCACCCTTCATCCCACCGGCCTTCGGCAATGTGGAGCTTCGCTACGAACGGCCATCCTACTTCGCTGGAGGTGGCCTGCGCTGGGCGGCTGCTCAAGACCGACTTGGCGACTTCGAAACCAGGACTGAGGGTTACGCCGTCGCCGACATCCACGCCGGGGCGAGAGTGCTGGCCGGCGGTAGGCTACACACGATTACCGTCCGCGTGGACAATCTGACAGACGCTGTCTACCGAGATCACCTCTCCCGCATCAAGGAGATCATGCCTCAACCGGGGCGCAGTCTGAGTCTCTTGTACCGAATGTCCTTCTGACACCACCCCAACCGACCGGAGGTAAGAAACCATGCCCCTGATTGCCCTTTTCGTTCATGGCAAGGCGATAGCCGTCCTCGCAGCAGTGCTGTCGCTTGCGGCCTGTTCGAGTTCCACTGAACCCGAGGAGGAACCCGAGGTTGCCACGATGGAGCTCACCATCGGCACGACCGTCGTTTCGTTTACAGGCGGCTGCACCCCTTCGGTTTCCAGCGTAACGATACCTACTGCCGGTGCCGCGCTCTCGGCTCGCTTCCTGCGGGCCAACGGAACTCCTGACCCGCTGGTTACGGCAGCCAAATACCAGCTCGAGGTCACCCCTGCCGCTCGTTTCGTGCGCAGCAGCGCCTTTGCGGGCACGTTGACCGGCGGGACACCTGGCCAAGCTCAGGTGAGTTTCGCTCTCTTGCATATCGAGGAACAACACGAGGACTTCGGCCCGTGCCCGCTCACTGTCATCGTCCAGTGAAAACGGAAGCACCTCCGGACACTCCTGGTGCGTCACTAACCGTACGGCGGGGAGCTCACTTCGGGCTCCCCGCTGTCAGCTGCTGCCCCCTCGCGCGGGCACGCAATCGCATAACACATCGGTGAAAACGAAGCCATCGCGGCTGAGGGTTACGCCGGTTCGGATCCCTATCTCCTCGGCGAACATAGGGCCGGCGTAGCAAAAGGTGTGAAACTCGCCACGCTCGCCGCAGGGATCCACGTTAGGCGGTAGCTCTGCCAATAGCTCTTCATCGTACCGTCGTCCTGCGAACCGCTCGTCCAGTTGCGCCGGATCTATACATGTCAGAACTGCCCGCAGGCCGGCAGCGATCATGGATCGCGCTAAGGCGGGTGTTTCCGCTGCGGAAGACCAGAGTGGAAACAGAGGTTCGATCCCGGTGCCCGCTAGCAGCCGGATCCGGTAGTCGCGTACGTCCTCGAGATAAAGGTCGCCGAAAGCGATGTGCGTGATCCCAGCGGCTCGCGCCCGTTCCAGCGCTGCGCGCATCCGCTCCTCGTATTCGCTATTGGAACATGGCCACCGTAGCCGTACCTCCCACAGCGGCAAGCCGGTGGCTCGCGCTTGTGCTTGTACCAGTTCCCTGCGCACCGCGTGCATCGCTACGCGATCGGCAGCGTCGTTGAACGTGCTCAGTAGTCCGACTACTTCAAACTCGGTCGCCTGCCGCAAGACGTGGAGCGCCCAAGCACTGTCTTTGCCGGAACTCCAGGAGAGCAGTAGGCGGAGTGCCATCGTGACCCAGTGCACCCGCTAAGGTTTGAAAATCGCGCCCAGACGCCAACCGCCACCCAAGCCGCCCTCGACCGACCACGACCGACGCTGCCCCGCATAAAACTCCACGCCCGCTCCTATCACCATGACCGGCAACCACTCGCTCCGTCGCTGAACGGCTCCCACTCCGGCGAAGCCGTAGAGTCCACGGCGCTCCTCCTGAAAGGGGTCGAGATGGAAGCTCAGCACGCCGTCCATACGGACCCTCGCCACGTCAGAGCTTCCCCAGCGAGCTGTCGCATGGCTTGCTACTAGACCGCCGCGCACATAGAGACCCAGTGGTGCGTCGAACGCCACACCCAGATGCAGACTGCTTCCGACAGCATTCACTACATCGGAACGTACACCGAAACGGGCTGGGGCAACCTGGCCATAGCTGAAGGACAGTGCTGCGCCATGCGGCAGCAGCGCCCAAAGCAACCAAAACCCCCACCGCGCCGGCCGAGTCATCCTTACAAAGTTAAGCTCAGCGAACGTCGAGGTGGCAGCGGGGTCAGCTGGCACTAGTATTGAATGACGCCAGACCGGACCACCGATGACAGCGCACCGGCCCATCGTTCACCTCACCGCAGACTTCTTGGGAGTTCCCCACCGGCAGCTTGTGGATCAGGCTCTGATCAGCGGCATCATGGTCTCGGCGGCAGGAGCCGCTGGACTCGCGGCGGGCGGC
>DATMBI010000219.1:0-2408 GCA_035559375.1 Gemmatimonadaceae bacterium
ATATTCCACATTCGCCCGGCCCGGTCCTCCCGCCGCAATTGCACAACGGCCCAAGGACGACGCCCAGTCCGTGGATCGCGCAAGCCCACCGGCTTCATAGGACCGAACCGCAAAGTCTCGCGACCACGCTCGGCCATTACCTCGATGGGCATACAACCCTCGAAGTACGGAATACGCTCGAACTCGTGACCGGGATAACGATCGGCCGAAAGCAGTGCGTCCACGAAGCGCTCGTACTCGTCCCGGCCCATCGGACAGTTCAGATAACCCTCGCCACTGCTAGCCCCCTCCATGGACTCCTTGCCATAACGCGAACCCGGGAAAACGATGCCCAGGTCGAGCGAATCGTAGGCGACAATGGGAGCCACAGCGTCGTAAAAGGCCAGCGCCTCGGAACCAACGCGATCCTGAATCACACCAGCCAAGGCATCGGAGGTCAGGGGCCCAGTGGCCACTATCCCAGGCGAAGGAAGTTCGACTACCTCCTCGCGCACTATCTCGATACGCGGGTGGCTCGACACCCGCTCCGTCAGCGTCCGCGCGAACAACTCCCGATCTACGGCCAGCGCGGTGCCGCCAGGAACCCTGGCCTGCTCGGCGGCCCATAGAACCACACTACCGAGCACACTCATCTCGGCCTTCAGGAGGCCGTGTGCATTCGTAAGGTCGGTGCTCTTGAAGGTGTTCGAGCAGACCAGCTCCCCCAACAACTCGGTGCTATGGGCGGGCGTGCTCCGCACCGGACGCATCTCGTACAGGACTACGCGGTAGCCGCGCTCCGCTAACTGCCACGCCGCCTCGCTCCCAGCTAGCCCCCCACCCACGACAGCGACAGTGCCATTTGCCATGCCCATGCCTCAAGGATAGCTAGGCCTGCCACTGCCAAGGAGCCCTGCCGAGCAATTCAAACCGTCGCCGCCTCCACCTCCTCGGCGTGCGCCACGGCCCACTCGTTACCGCACTTCAAGCAGCGGCGGTATTCTCCCCGCGACTTGGACTTCTTGGCCTCGGCACCGACAAAGCCGCACTCGGGACACTGCTCAGGAACAGGTCGATCCCAGCACACGAAGTCGCACTCAGGATAGTTGGCGCATCCGTAGAACGCTTTGCCACGCTTCTTCGACTTGCGCTGCTCGATCTCGCCCCCGTCCTTCGGACAGCGCACCCCTGTAGGCATCGAACGCGTGCCGCGACACTTGGGGAAGCGACTGCAACCGAGAAAATCGCCCGAGCGACCGTGCCGCACCACCATCGGAGCACCGCACTCCTGGCACTTGTACTCCGTCAGTTGAGCTTCCCGACGCTCACCCTTGATAGGTCGCGTGTACTTGCAGCTCTTAGGATGGTTTTCGCAGGCTATGAACGGCCCGAAGAAACCACCCTTGGCCACCAGCCTGCCACCGCAAACCGGACAGCGCTCTTTCTCCAAACCCGAAAGGTCGTGCGCTTCGGCTATGAGATCCTCGACCCTGACATCGTCCAGCGACTCCTGGAATGGACCGTAGAAATCCTCCAATACGCGCTGCCACCCTATCGCACCTTCCTCGACCTTGTCCAATTCTTCCTCCATCTCCGACGTGAAGCCCACATCGAAGACTTCGGGGAACTGCCTGATCATCACCCTCTCCACCGCTTCGCCTAACGGCGTCGGATGAAAACGCTTCTGTTCCAAAGTCACGTAGTGACGATCGAGGAGCGTCGAGATGATCTGCGCATAAGTCGAGGGCCGACCGATCCCCAGCCGCTCCAGCTCCTTCACGAGGCTGGCCTCCGAGTAGCGCGGCGGCGGCTCCGTGAAATGCTGCTCCGGGGTGATCTCGACGACCGGTACCAGCGACCCTGCCTCGACCACCGGTAGCGCCTGTTCGTCCTCGAGCGCCTTACCCTCGCCCTCTTCGCGCGCCTCCCGATAAAGAGCCAAAAAGCCCGGGAACTTCACGATGCTTCCAGTGGCTCGGAACAGATAGCGGTGCGGCTTGCCGTTTTCGTCCACCCCGTCCAGCGCCATGTCCACCGTCGTAGTGTCGAAGACCGCCGGCGCCATCTGCGATGCCACGAAACGCTGCCAGATGAGCTGGTACAATTGGAACTGCTCGTCCTTGAGATAGCGCCGCACGTCCTCTGGCCGACGCATCGGGTCTGTCGGCCGAATCGCTTCGTGCGCGTCCTGCGTAGCAGCCTGCTTGTTGTTGCCGTAAAGCTGCGGGGCTGCAGCGAGGTACTCCGCTCCGAACGACCGCCTCACGAGCTCGCGTGCCTGAAGTGCCGCGCTCTCGGCCACGCGTGTACTGTCCGTGCGCATGTAGGTGATGAGCCCCACAGCTCCCTGGGACCCCAGTTCCACACCCTCGTACAACGACTGCGCGATGCGCATGGTGCGCTTGGACCCGAAACCGAGTTTCTTGGCA
>DATMBI010000220.1:0-4427 GCA_035559375.1 Gemmatimonadaceae bacterium
GGCGACCTCAGGGAAGCCATTCGCCGTGGTACGTTGCCTGGACCGCGCGTGCTGACGTCGTTGGGGTCTATAAGCGGCGGAGAGCCGGAGGATATCCGGCGACGGGTCAGGGAGTTCGAGGCGCGCGGCGCCGATGTCATCAAGGTTTTCGCCTCACGAAGCATTCGGGAGGGTGGAGCTCCGACGATGTCGGCCGAGCAACTCGAGGCAGCTTGCGGGGAGGCGAAGAAGCTAGGGTTGCGCACGCTCGTGCATGCGCATGCTGCAGAGGCAATACGCTTAGCGGTGGAGGCAGGGTGTCCCCAGATCGAGCACGGCATTTTCGCGACGCCCGAGGTGCTAGCGCTCATGGCAGCGCGCGGCGTCTATTTTTCGCCCCAATGCGGGCTCGTGTTCCGAAACTATCTGGAGAATCGCGCCGCTTACGAGGGAATCGGCAATTATAACGCGGAAGGGTTCGCGGCTATGGAGCGTGCGCTCCCTCTGGCTGCGAAGGTCGTCAGGGAGGCGCTGGCGGTGCCAGGGCTCAAGGTCGTGTTCGGGACGGACGCCGTGGCCGGCGCTCACGGTCGAAACGTGGAGGAACTCGTTTGCCGGGTGCGCGATGCAGGGCAGAGCCCCATGGACGCCATTGTCGCCGCCACTGCTGTGTCGGCTGCGTCGCTCGGTATGAGCGATTCCTTGGGTACACTCGCTCCAGGCAAACTCGCCGATTTGATAGCGACGACAGGCAATGTCCTGGACGACATTACGCGTCTTCGGCAGGTGATATTCGTGATGCGAGAAGGCCATGTTTACAAGAACGCTCCGGCTACCGTGCCGGAGCGCAGGAGGTGAGCCATGTTAGGTGGCCGATCTTGGGACGATTGGATCAGCGAGTACAGTCGCAGTCATCGCCACCCGGTGAACCGGCTCTGTCACACCTTCGGCATACCGCTGATCGCGCTCTCGATTCTCCTTTTCGCCGTCGCGCTCCTAGTCCCCGGCTTCTGGCCGATCCCGCTGACGCTTTTCTTAGTCGGGTGGCTTTTTCAGTTCGCCGGTCACGCGGTCGAAGGCAAGCCACCCGAGTTTTTCCGGGACTGGCGCTTCCTGTTGGTAGGACTGCGCTGGTGGTTGGCCAAAATGCGGGGGAAAGCCTAGGTCTCAATGCGGTGGGGGGCCACGCCTCTCGTTAGGTGAAGCGGCCCTCGAGCCACCCGGCAACCAGGGTTCAGTGACTGAATTGGCTGCAGGTGCGTTGCGCTTGGAACGCTCCACCATCCTAGCTACCTCCTCCATCAGACGGGCGTTCTCTATCACGATCCCGTCTTTGATCGTGTGGACGATCCCCTTGGTCCGGATCATCTTGCCGTCGCGTCCCAGAGTGAGATCGCCGGTGGCATATAGGAACTTGAGGTTGTAGGCAGGGTTGCCGTCGACTATCGCGAGATCGGCCAGGTAACCGGGCCGCACTAGTCCTAGTTTCGGTTCGCGGAGCGTGAGGGCACTGTTGCGCGTCGCAGCCTTGATGACTTCCAGCGCATGCATGCCCGTCTCGCGCAGCAGCTGCAGCTCTCTCACCGCCGAGAAACCAGGAGTGGCCCAGATGTAGTTGTCGTCCGTGCCGTAGGCTACCCTGCCTCCTCGCTTGTTGAATTCGAAAATGAGGTCGCCCCAGAGCCTGAAGGCGTAGGTCCAATAGTACTCGTCGTCCGAGGTCCAGTCGTAATGGAACGACCCGTGGTATGCCGGATTGGGCAAATTCCACTCGATGAGAGTCTGGTGCGTGTATTTCTCGTGCCAAGGAAGGCTGGACGCGCGCAGGAAGTCGCGATTCGCTTCGTAGACCACCCTGGTGGGCAGCATGGTCACTCCGCACTTGACCAGCGAATCCGCCACCTGGGTGAGAAGGCGCTGGCGGTCTGCCTCCAGCCACACCGCCCCTGCGGCACGAAAGCGATCGTTTTCGTTGTCGTAGTTGTAGCGGCGATCGAAATTCTGAGTCTGCCTATCGAGAGCCGACTCCGCGTAGCCGTAATGGTGCTCGATCATCGTCGCACCGAGGCAAGCAGCCTTGACAGCGTTGACCACCGCGTTAGTGGAGGGGGGCAGGTGGATCGTAGTGATCCCGCCCGCGTTCCAGACCGCCTCGGCTACCGCACCGAAGAGTGTCGTGTCCCAGGTAACACTGCCCAGCGACACTACGCGCGCACCTTTGGCTACCATCTCGCGCGCAATTTGCGGCGCCATGGCGGGATCCTCGCGCTGGGAGCGTGTGTACGTCGTACCCGCACCCCACTCCCAGATAGGCCACATGCGCGGCGCTAGTATGCGATTCTCGGCGCTGAGTCGCGCGTTCAGCATCGCCGAATCGAGGCTCCGGTCTGGCGCGTTCACCATCCCGGTGACCCCGTGCGCCAACCGCAAATACCATGCGTATTCGTTCTCTTGCGGCTGCGTCCTGATATGCGTGTGCAGGTCTATCATCCCGGGCATCACGTACATGCCCGTGGCATCGATCACCCGATCGCCGGTTGGACGCTGCACATTGCCTCTCCGTTCCGCAGTAACGGGATCGAAGGGGATCATCTCGGCGATAGTGTTGCCTTCGATCACGATGTCGTAAGGTCCCGCGGGCGGGCCGCCGTGGCCAGGGATGACCATGGCACCGCGGATCACCAGCCTGCGGTAGGGCCCCTCGGCAAGATCGCCGAAGCGGCGAGTGCTTACCTGGGCGCCAGCTTGCTGCGCCCGCAGCTCACCGGCTAGTAGGGCCAGCAGGGTCAGTGGCAGAGCCGCGGACCTCGCTAGAATCGAGGAGACAAGGAAACGTGGTGCCGATGCCGTTACTGTCATGACGAGCCTCGCTGATCGGACGGTACTGCGCCAGCGAAAATACGACGTGGCAGCGACGGGCGACAGAGCTCCGCGGCGAGAAAACCACGCGGGCGGAAGGAGCGCTCCTCCTCCGCCCGCGCGTGCCGGAGCAGCTGCCCTCACTGGGCGATGGTCTTGGTCTCCGGAATCTTGCCTGCGTTCTTCACGTATATCTCCAACCACGCAGTCCAGCGTCCCCAGAGATCGAGCAGTGTCTCCTTGGTAGCCGGGCCGTGGTCTTCGTACGGATAGAGGAAGAGCGCAGCCGTCTTACCGTTAGCGCGCAGCGCTTGCATCATGCGGATGGAGCTGATGGGATCGGTCCCCACGTTCTGGTCCTCTAGTCCGTGGTACATGAGGAGCGCACCCTGCAGCTTGTCCGTGTAGAGCATGGGTGACATGTCGAGATACACCTTCTGCCCGTCCCACAGATTGCGCCGTTCGTTCTGGAAGCCGTTGGGCGTCAGCGTACGGTTGTACATGCCGTCGCCAGCTATCCCTGCCTTGAAGAACGGCGTATGCACCATCGCGTTGACCGTGCTGAACGCACCGTACGAATGCCCACCGATTCCTAGCCGGCCCCTGTCTATGTAGCCCTGCCGATCCAGTTCGTCTATCACAGCGTAAAGGTTCATGCGCAGGTCCGACACGTAGTTGTCGTTGATGCGACCCTGCTCTCCTATGATAGGCGGATCGAAATTGGCGACCGCGTAACCCAGCGTCACGAAAAACTCTATCGTGCGCGGGTTGCTCTGTGGGAAGCGCAAGATGTTTTCCGTGCGCAAAGTCCTCTCGTACTCCGCCTGCGACGTGTACTCGTAGGGGTAGAGCCAGAACAACGCCGGCAGACGCGTTCCTGGCTGGTAGTTCTGCGGCAAGGTCAGTCGCACGACGAACTTTATCCCGTCGGCACGAGTGACTGTGATACGACGCCGCTGCGCCTGGGTGAATTCGGGGGTGTAATCTTTGTTGTTCGTCAGGCGAGTCAACTGTCCGGATCGGGTGTCCCGAAGATAGGCATCGGGCACCTGTGTAGGCGACTCGCGAGTGACGACGATCTTTTCGAAGTTGTCGTCGAGTGCAGCACTCACGGTTTCGTAAACATCGCTAGGCCCTTCGAAGATCCTGGTCTTCTGGCCGCTCGCGATGAAGACTTTGTCCACGAACTCGCGCGGCGGGTTCTGCAGGTAGTCGCGGAAGTACTGTGTGCCCCGCAGGTACACTGCACTGTCGGAGGACACGATAGCTATCTGGCCGCCGGCACGGCCACGCCGCGTCATCAGGCTGCCAGGGTTGTTGTAGAACGAGAGCGAGTCGTCACCCGCACCGCCGGTACGCCCGCCACCTCCACCCCGCCCGGCCCCGCCACCGAAGCTGGGCGTGTAACCACGCTGCCTAACGATAGTATGGCGCCGGTCCGGTCGATCCAGGCGCACCGCGAATATCTCCCCGAACCCACCCGAGGAACTGGCACCGAAGAGCAGCTTGCCGTCGTCGCTGAATACGACCGAGCTCAGCGGACCGGTATGCCGATAAAGCGTCGTCGTGTCGTTCGGACCGAACGGCGG